>NZ_JAKRLB010000009.1:0-97925 GCF_022664405.1 Micrococcus luteus
GTTAGCGTGAGTCATGAGTGGGTCTCTTCTGGCAGGTGGGTTGTTGAGGAACTTCCATCCTGCGGGAGAGGCCCACTCGTCTCATCTCAGCCCGGTACGGATGTCAAGAACCTCATGACCCACAACACCTAGCCAGGCCTTCGACCGCCGACGCCGTGGCGCCTCGTCTCCGCTGGACGCGGGGACGGGGTCCGCCGAGATGCTCGGCCTGATCGCGACCGCGGCGTGCCAGCGGGAGGGCGGCCTTGGGGTGGGCCTGAGGCCACGCTGCCCGGAACCCGGCGACGCCTGGTCCTGGCCACGATGGCGCGCGCGTGCCTACCGTACTCCGGCCCGTCCTCGGTCCCGGGGCCCGCACGGGCGCACCCCGTCCCCCACGAAAGGCCCATGCGTGCAGCACCCCGTCGCGCTCAGATCCCTGAAGATCGCCCTCGCCTTCGTCGGCCTGCTCGTCGGCGCCGGCTTCGCCACCGGCGCCGAAGTCATCCAGTACTTCGTGGGCTTCGGCTGGATCGGCGTCGTGGGCGCGGGACTGGCCGGCCTGCTCGTCACCGCCGGCGGCGCCGTCATCCTCCAGCTGGGCAGCGTGTTCCTCGCGGCCGACCACAAGGTCGTCTTCCGCAGCGTCTCGCACCCCGTGATGGCCCGGATCCTGGACGTCGTGGTGACGGTGACGCTCTTCGCGATCGGCGTCGTCATGCTCGCCGGGGCGGGCTCGACGCTCGCCCAGCAGTTCGGCTGGCCGACGTGGGCGGGCTCCACCCTGATGACCCTGCTCGTGCTCGTGACGGGCATGCTGGACGTGGAGAAGGTCTCCGCGATCATCTCCCTGATCACGCCCCTGGTGGTCGTCGCGGTCGTGGCCGGGTTCGTCCACGTCCTGGTCACCCGCGACGGCGGCTTCACCGCCCACGAGTCCCTCGCCGTCCAGGCCACCACGCCGGTGGACCCGTGGTGGCTGTCCTCGGTCAACTACTTCGGCCTCGTCGTCGTGATGGCCGTGTCCATGTGCCTCGTGATCGGCGGGTCCATCACCCACCCCCGGGAGGCGTTCCTCGGCGGCCTCACCGGTGGCCTGATGTACACCGCCCTGCTCCTGATGGCCTCCACGCTGCTCTACCTCGGCTACGCCGAGATCGGCCGCGCCGACGTCCCCATGCTGCGGCTGTTCGCCTCGATCGCGCCCTGGCTGGGCTGGGCGATGGTCGTGGTGATCTACCTGATGATCTTCAACACCGCGATCGGCATGTTCTACGCGCTGGGACGCCGCCTCACGGCCGACCGCCCGGGCCGCTACCGGCCCGTGTTCGCCGGCGTCACGCTGCTGGCCTTCGCGGTGAGCTTCGTCGGCTTCGGCGACCTGATGAACGTCGTCTACCCGGCGCTGGGCCACCTGGGGATCGTGCTCGCGCTCGTGCTCCTCGTCTGGTGGCTCACCCACCGCCGGCAGATCTCCGCCGAGTCGGGGCTGCGTCTGCGCCTGCTCGCGCTGCTCCGCCTGCGTGAGCATCCGGAGAAGACCTTCACGGCCCAGCACGCAGTGCAGCTGCAGGAGGCGGTCGGGGACTCCGTGGCGGCCCCGGACGCGGTGACGGAGGCCCTCGAGGACGAGGTCGCCCAGGTGCTCGAGGAGGACGACGCGCTCACCTCCGGAGGGGCGCGCCCCGGTCCCGACGCCGGGCCCGAGCGTCCGGCAGGCGGCAGCCACTCCGCCTGAAACCGCGTGCCCGGCCGGGCACGGCGTCTCGGAGCGGCCCTGCGGCCGGGCCGGGGCGCCGTCGCCGTAGGATGGGGTGGCCGGCCGTGCCGCCGGCCCCGTCCGCGCCGCCCGAGGGCCGGCGCCCCATCCCGACTGCGTGAGGACTCGAACCGCCGTGAGCCAGACCCCCGACAGCGCCGTGCCGGCCACCCCCAGCATCCCCGCCGACGCGGAGTACTCGTTCCGTGACGTGGAGGCCCGCTGGGCCGGGTACTGGGAGCAGGCCGGGACGTTCGCCCCGCGCGAGGACGGCTCCGAGACCCGCACCGTGGTCGACATGTTCCCGTACCCGTCGGGCGACCTGCACATGGGGCACGCCGAGGCGTTCGCGATGGGCGACGTCGTCGCGCGCCACTGGATGCAGCGCGGCTTCGACGTGCTGCACCCCATCGGCTGGGACTCCTTCGGCCTGCCGGCCGAGAACGCCGCCATCAAGCGCGACGCCCACCCGGCCGAGTGGACCTACGCGAACATCGAGACGCAGAAGCGCTCCTTCCAGCGGTACGGCATCGCCGTGGACTGGTCCCGTGAGCTGCACACCTCGGACCCCGAGTACTACCGGTGGACCCAGTGGCTGTTCCAGCAGCTGTACCGCAAGGGCCTGGCGTACCGGAAGGACTCCCCGGTCAACTGGTGCCCCCAGGACCAGACGGTGCTCGCCAACGAGCAGGTCGTGGACGGCCGCTGCGAGCGCTGCGGAACCGAGGTCACCAAGCGGACCCTGAACCAGTGGTACTTCCGCATCACCGAGTACGCGGACGCGCTGCTGGACGACATGGACCAGCTCACCGGCCACTGGCCCGAGCGCGTGCTCGCCATGCAGCGCAACTGGATCGGCCGCTCCGAGGGCGCCCACGTCGACTTCCAGGTCGAGGACGGCCCCGTCGTCACGGTCTTCACCACCCGGCCGGACACGCTGCACGGCGCGACCTTCATGGTGGTCGCCGCCGACGCGCCGCTGGCCGCCGAGCTCGCCGGCGACGACGTGCGGGCCGAACTCGAGGCGTACCGGGAGGACCTGAAGAAGGTCTCGGACATCGACCGCCAGGCCACGGACCGCCCGAAGAGCGGCGTGTTCCTGGGCCGCCACGCCGTGAACCCGCTGACCGGTGAGCGCCTGCCGATCTGGGCCTCGGACTACGTGCTGGCCGACTACGGCACGGGCGCCATCATGGCCGTGCCGGCCCACGACCAGCGCGACCTCGACTTCGCCCGCGCCATGGGGCTGCCCGTGCGCGCCGTGCTGGACACCGGCGAGGAGGACCCGGCCGTCTCCGGCGTCGCGACGACCGGCGAGGGCATCCTGGTGAACTCCGGGGAGCTCGACGGCCTGGACAAGACCGCGGCCATCGCGCGGGCCATCGAGATCGTGCAGGAGCGCGGCACCGGCCGGGGCACCACCACGTACCGGCTGCGCGACTGGCTGCTCTCCCGTCAGCGCTTCTGGGGCACCCCGATCCCCGTGGTCCACTGCCCGGACTGCGGCGAGGTGCTCGTGCCGGAGGACCAGCTGCCGGTCACCCTGCCGACCGACCTCAAGGGCGAGCAGCTCGCCCCCAAGGGCCAGTCGCCCCTGGCCGCGGCGACGTCGTGGGTCGAGGTGGACTGCCCGCAGTGCGGCGGCCCCGCGCGACGGGACACCGACACCATGGACACGTTCGTGGACTCGTCCTGGTACATGCTCCGCTACGCGTCCCCGAACGACGACGCCCGCGTCTTCGACCCCGAGGCCCTGCGCCGCTGGCTGCCCGTGGACCAGTACGTGGGCGGCGTGGAGCACGCGATCCTGCACCTGCTGTACGCCCGCTTCTTCACCAAGGCCCTGCACGACCTCGGCCTGGTGCCCTTCACCGAGCCGTTCCGCGCCCTGCTCAACCAGGGCCAGGTGCTCAACGACGGCAAGGCCATGTCCAAGTCGCTGGGCAACGGCGTGGACCTGGGCGACCAGCTGGACCAGTTCGGCGTCGACGCCGTGCGCCTGACCATGGTGTTCGCCTCGCCGCCCGAGGACGACGTGGACTGGGCCGACGTCGCCCCGGGGGCCGCCGGCAAGTTCCTGGCCCGCGCGTGGCGCCTGGCCCGCGACGTCCGCGCGACGGGCACCCCGGCCGGCACGGACCCGGCGGACGGGGCCGTGACCCTGCGCCGGGTGACGCACCGGACCGTGCACGAGGCCCAGCAGCTGCTGGACGACGGCAAGTTCAACGTGGTCGTCGCCAAGACGATGGAGCTGGTCAACGCGGCCCGCAAGGAGATCGACGCGGGCGCCGGCGCGGCCGACCCCGCCGTCCGCGAGGCCGCCGAGGCCGTGGCCGTGCTGCTCTCCCTCGTGGCGCCGTACACGGCCGAGGACATGTGGGTCCTCCTGGGCCACGAGCCCTCCGTGGTCCGCGCCGGCTGGCCCGCGGTGGACGAGGCGCTGCTGGTCGAGGACACCGTCACGGCCGTCGTCCAGGTCAAGGGCAAGGTCCGCGACACCCTCGAGGTGCCCGCGGACATCACCGCCGAGGACCTCGAGGCGCGCGCCCGCGCGTCGCAGAAGGTGCGGAACTTCATCGGGGACGCCGAGATCGTCAAGGTGATCGTGCGGGAGCCCAAGCTCGTGAACCTGGTGATCCGCTGACCGCGTGAGACCGGCCCCGACCGAGCCGGGGGAGAGGAGGCAGGCCGTGGCGAGCATCGAGCAGTGGCGCGACGACGCGCTCGTCCGCCTGCGCTCCCGCCGCTCCCAGCTGGCCGGGCGGGCACGCTACGGGCTGCGCCCGCCCCGCCGGGACCGCACGGCCGTCGTCACGGACTCGGCCGCGGCCCTGCCCGGCGCCGTCCTCGGACACGGTCTGGCCGCGGGGATCCGCCAGGTGGCGCTGCCCGTCATGGTGGGCGAGCAGATCCACACGGAGGGCACGGACGAGCTCGCGCTGGAGCTGCCGCTGGCCCTGGCCGCCGGCACCCCGGTGCGCACCTCACGGCCCTCGCCGGGCGCGTTCCGGACGGCCTACGCCGAGCTGGCCCGCGCCGGCTACGCACGCATCCTCTCCGTCCACCTGTCCGGCGAGCTCTCCGGCACCGTGGAGGCCGCGCGCCTGGCCGCCGCGGACGCCGAGCGCCCGGTGACCGTGGTGGACTCGCGCACCGTGGGCTTCGCGCTGGGCATGGCCGTGGTGGACGCCGCCGTGGACGCGGGGGTGGGCATGCCCGTGGCCCGCATCCGCGAGCGGCTCGAGGCCACCGTGGACTCCAGCCATGTGCTGTTCACGGTGCCCAGCCTCGAGCAGCTGCGCCGGGGCGGGCGGATCAGCGGGCTGGCCTCGCTGCTGGGCACGCTGCTGCAGGTGCGCCCCGTCATGGCCGTCGACGACGGCGCGATCGGCCTGGTCGACCGCCCGCGGTCCGCGGCCCGGGCCGTCGACCGGCTCGTGGAGCTCGCGACCGAGCGGGCCGGCGGGGACCCGGTGCGGATCGCCGTGCACGAGTACGGCGACCCCGAGACGGCCGTGCAGCTCGCGGAGCGGCTCCAGCCGGTCTCCACCACCCCCGTGCCCGTCGTCGAGCTGGCCGCCGTGCTCGCCGCGCACCTGGGCCTGGGCGCCCTGGGTGTGGTGATCTGCCCGCTGGAATCGCCCACGGGGGGCTCGGGGGACTGAGGCCGCCCGTGCGGGAGCGCCGAGGAGACGGGCGCGTCCGTTCCTGCACACCGCCCCGGACCGCGGTGGTGATCCCCAGGCCGGGTGCGGGACGCGCCCGACTCGGCGACGGGGACGCAGACTGCCCGCATGAGCCCCAGCCACCGCCTCTGCGACGATCCGCCCGCCTTCGCCCCGGACCCCGCGCCCGCGGCCGTCCCCGACGTCGACACCGCCGGCCCGCACGCCGCGTCCCGGTGGGAGCGCACCCCGCCCCGGGGCCCGGTGCTGCGGTGGCGGCCGGCCCTGCTGGCCGTCACCGTGCTGCTCGTCGCCGCCACGGCCTGGTGGGCGGTGGCCTGGCTGACCACCCCGGCGCCGCCCGCGGCGATCCCGGCGGCCGCGGCCGGTGCGGGCATCCCGCAGACCGACGCGCCCTCCGCCGCCCCGTCGGCGGCGGGCACCGACGCGCGGACGCCGGAGGCGGGGCCGTCGGGGGAGACGTCCGGGTCCGCCGGGTCCACCCCGCTGCGGGTGCACGTGGTGGGCGAGGTCGCCCGGCCGGGTGTGGTCAGCCTCGCGCCGGGCTCCCGGGTGGCCGACGCCGTGCGCGCCGCCGGCGGCACGACCCGGCACGCCCGGGCGGAGCGCATCAACCTCGCGGCCCCGCTGGACGACGGCCAACAGGTCCTCGTCCCCTCCGCCCACACGCCGCAGGACGCCCTGGACCGGGTGGCCGGGGCCGCGCAGGCGCAGCCCACGCCGACCACGGGCGGGGCCGGTGCCGGAGGCGAGCCGGGCGGCGCCGAGTCCGGCGACACCGTGGACCTGAACACCGCCGACGCCACGGAGCTGCAGACCCTGCCCGGCGTCGGCCCCGCCACGGCGGAGAAGATCATCGCCCACCGCGAGACGGTCGGCCCGTTCACCGGCCTGCAGGACCTGGACGCGGTGCCCGGCATCGGCCCGGCCACGCTCGACCGGCTGCGTGACCACGTCTCGTGGTGAGCCCGGCCCCGGGTCCGTCCAGCGATCCCGTGGACCGCCGCGCCCGCCACCGCGAGGTGCCCGGCCCGCTCGACGCCCGGTGGGTGCCCGCCCTGCTCGCCTGCCTGACCCTCGGGATCCTCGGCGTCGGCTGGAACGCCCCGGCCCGCTCGGCGGCGGCCCTCACCGGGTTGGCCGTCGCCGCGGCCGCCGTCCTGGGCGCCGCCCGCTCGACCGGTCGGATACGGGGCGTGGCCACCGCGGCGGCGCTGGCCGGCGTGGCCGCGGCCCTGATGCTGCAGCACTCGGCCGGGCCGGCCGCCGCGGCCGAGGGCAGCGGCTGGACCGGCGCGGTGCACGCGGGCTCACCGCTGCGGCTCGAGCTGACCCTGGACGGGCCCGCCACCCTGAGCGAGGCGGCCTTCGGCCCGCGCTGGAGCGTGCCCGTGCGGGTCGAGACGTTCGGAAACCCGCCGCGGGCCCCCGCGGCGGCCGTGACGGCCCGGCTCACGGGCGGGGGCGCACCGCCCGCGACGATCGCCGCGCCGTCGGACGGCACGGCGGCCCCCGGCGGCGGGCCGGGATCGCGGGTGTGCGTCGTGGCCCGGCCGTCGAGGTCCGGCTCCACCGTGTTCCTGGCCGCCGCGGCCGCCCCGCAGCCGGGACCCTGCCCCGGCGGGGTGGAGACGGCGGGCGGGGCCACCGACGGCGGCCCGGGCCCGCCTCGGCGGGAGGCGCTGCGCGCCGCATTCCGTCAGTCCGCGGAGCGCACGGTCGGCGCGGCGCCGGAGCTCATCCCGGGGCTGGTGCTGGGCGACCGCTCCGCCCAGGGGGCCGCCCTCGACGACGCCATGAAGGCCTCGGGCCTGTCGCACCTGTCTGCCGTGTCCGGGGCCAACGTGGCCATGATCCTCGGCGCGGTCGCGATCACCCTGCGCTGCGCGCGGGTGCACCGGGCGGTGGTCCTCAGCGCCGGGCTGGCGGTCCTCGGGGTGTTCGTGGTCGTGGTGGGGCCGGAGCCGTCCGTGCTCCGGGCGGCCGTGATGGGCGCCCTCGGCGCCCTCGCGGTGTTCTTTGGCCGCGCGCGGCAGGCGTTCGGACTCCTGACGGTGGGCGGCACGGCCCTGCTCGTCGCGGTGCCGGCCCTCGCCGTGGAACCGGCCTTCCACCTCTCCCTGGCGGCGACCGCGGGCATCGTCCTGGGCGGCGCGCCCCTCGACCGTGCGCTGCACGCCGGGCTCGGCCGGGTGCTGCCCGACGTCGTGGCGCGGTGGCTCTCGGCGTCGCTCGCGGTGACCGTGGCCGCCCACCTGGCCTGCCAGCCGATCATCCTGGCCATGACCGGTGAGGTGTCGGCCTACGCGGTGCCGGCCAATCTGCTGGCCGCCCCGGCCGTGCCGCCCGTGACCGTCCTGGGCACCCTCGCCGCGGCCCTCGCCCTGCCCGCGCCGGGGATCGCCGCCGCCCTCGTCGCCGTGATCCAGTGGCCCGCGGCCTGGATCGGGTGGGTCGCCCACACCAGCGCCTCCCTGCCCGGGGCGCTGCGTCCGTGGCCGGCCGGAGCCCTCGGCGCCGGGCTGGGCGTCCTGCTGGTGGCCGCGACGCTCCTCGGATTCGCCGCCGTGCTCCTGCTCGAACGCCGCCGGGCCGCCCCGGTGCGGCGTGTCGGCCGCAGCGCGCCGCGGACCCGCGAGCGCCTCCCCGCCCTGGTCGTGCTCGCCGCCGCGCTGGCCGCGGCCACCACGGGTGCGGTCGGGGCGGTCCTCGTGCCGCGGGCCTCGGGCGCGGCCCCGCCGGACTGGGCGGTGGCGTTCTGCGACGTCGGCCAGGGGGACATGGCCGTGTTCCGGTCCGGCCCGCGCGCGGGGGTCGTCGTCGACGTCGGGCCCGAGCCGGGGCTCGCTCGTCGCTGCCTCGACGACCTCGACGTCGACCGGGTGGACGCCGTGCTGCTCACCCACCTGCACGCCGACCACGCCGGGGGGCTGGCCGGCGTGGTCGACCGCGCCTCCCCCGGGGCGGTGCACTACGCGACCCGGGACGCACCGGGGCAGGGCAGGGGAGGGCGCGGCGGGGAGGCGGAGGGCGTCGACCCGCCCGCCGACGCGGCACGGCTCCGCACCGGCGCGACGGGCACGGCCGGGCCGGTGCGGTGGCATGTGCTGCTCGCCGACGCGCGGGCCCCCGAGGAGAACGACGCCTCCGCGCAGGTGCTGGTCACCGTCGAGAGCGGGGCCGGTCCGGTCACGACGCTGGTCACCGGCGACATGGAGGAGGACGCCTCCGCGGCGTGGGTCGCGGGGCGCCGGTCCGATGCCGCCGCACCGCCGCGCGTGGACGTGCTCAAGGTCGCCCACCACGGGGCCCGCAACGGTGGGACGGCCGTGCCGCGCGCGGCCGGCGCCCGCCTGCACGTGGTCTCCGTGGGCGCCGACAACCCGTACGGCCACCCTCACCGGGCCACGGTGGACGCGCTCGGCCGCCTCGGGCCGGTGGCCCGCACGGACCTGCACGGCACGCTGGCCCTCACGGCCGCGGACGGCCCCAACTCCGACGGCGCGCCCGAGATCACGGCTCACACCGTCCGCCCGCCCTCGAGCGTCCGCACCGGACCCTAGGATGGGACGCATGTCCGCCGCCCGCAGCCCCCGTTCCGGCCGAGCCGGCCGCACCGACCCGCTGGCCTGGCGGCGAGCCGAGCCCGCCCCGCTCATGCTCCTCAAGGGACCCGAGGACCATGCCGCCCGGTGGGTGACGGACCGCGTGACCCAGGCTCTGCGCGAGCGTCACGGTCAGCTGGAGATCCACCGGCTCCGCGCGGGGGAGTACCAGCCCGGCCAGCTGGCCACCGCGGCCAGCCCGTCCCTCTTCGCCGAGCCCACCCTCATCACGGTCGAGGGCCTCGAGGCCATGAACGATGCGTTCCTCGAGGACGCCCTGCGCCTCGTCCAGCAGGGCCCCGGCGCGGACGACGTCACGCTCGTGCTGCGTCACACCGGCGGCACCCGCGGCAAGAAGCTGCTGGATGCCGTCGCGAAGGACGGCACGGTGGTCGAATGCGTGCCGCTGAAGAAGGACGAGGAGCGGCTGGCCTTCGTGCAGGCCGAGTTCCGCGACCGGCGTCGACGCATCGACGAGGAGGCGGCCCGCGCGCTCATCCGCGCCACCGGCGCCTCGCTCACGGAGCTCGCGGCCGCGTGTGCCCAGCTCGTCGACGACACCGAGGGCGTCGTCACCGTCGAGACCGTGGACACCTACTACAGCGGCCGCGTGGAGGCCACGAGCTTCGCGGTGGCCGACGCGGCGCTCGAGGGGCAGGCGGCGAGGGCCGTGTCCCTCGTGCGGCACGCGATGGCCACCGGCGTGCACCCGGTGATGATCACCGCGGCGCTCGCGCTCAAGGCGCGGCAGGTGGCACGGATGATCGACGCCCGCCGGCCCGCCGCCGAGCTGCCGTCCCTGCTCGGAGTGGCCCCGTTCCAGGTGCGCTACATCCAGCAGGCGGCGCGGCACTGGACGGCGGCCGGCATCGCGCAGGCCGTGGAGTGGATCGCCCAGGCCGACGCCGAGGCCAAGGGCGCCTCCCGCAACCCGGAGTTCGCCGTCGAGCGCGCGGTCATCCGCGTGGCCACCGCCGTCAGCCGCTGACGGCGCCGCCGGACGGCACGCGACGGGGGCAGCCCGGACACGACGCGGCCCCCGCACCGATCGCTCGGGGCGGGGGCCGCGGTCACAGCCGGGGGGCGTGGATCAGCCGAGGAGGGCCTTCACGCGGGCGGCGATGCCGGACTTGCGGTTCGCGGCCTGGTTCTTGTGGATGACGCCCTTCGAGGCGGCCTTGTCCAGCTTGCGGGAGGCGGTGCGCAGCGCGGCGGCGGCGGCCTCGGCCTCGCCGGCGGCGACGGCCTTGTCCACGGCGCGGATGGCGGTCTTCAGCTCGGACTTCACCGCGACGTTGCGCTGGCGCGCCTTCTCGTTGGTGAGGATGCGCTTCTTCTGGGACTTGATGTTAGCCAAATCGGGTCCTTCGTCGTCGGCGGCGCGGACGAGGGTCCGGGCGCCGCATGAACAGGGGGTCGTGGAGGGTGCCCGGATCCGTGGACTGAGCGGCGTGGGGAACACCGATGATGACCCGTTCCGGGGGTGCCCGTCGACCGGCGGACACAATGCGGACGATCCTACCACCCAGACCCTGCGATCCGCGCGGCGGACTCAGCGCCCCCGCCGCCGGGCGCGGGCCAGCGCGGCCGTGACCCGGTCGAAGGCCGCCCGGTCCAGGACGCCGCCCTCCCGGCGCACCGCGGCCGGATCCACGCGGACCACCCGGTCCAGCTTCGCCTCCGAGGCGCGGCCGGACCGGTCCCAGGCGCCCGCGCCCACGTCCACGTAGTCCTCGTCCCGGGTCAGGGCGTTGTTCCGGTCCCGGCTGGTCAGCATGAGCCCGAGCAGGTGCGCCCCGTCCCGGCCGATCAGGAGCACGGGGCGGTCCTTGCCCCGGCCGTCCATCTCCTCGTACGGCACCCAGGTCCACACGACCTCTCCCGGCCCGGCCGTCGGCCCGGGCACGGGCGCGTACTCGACGCGGACGGTCCCGGTGAAGTCCGGCAGGGACGCGTGGCGGCCGGTGTCCTGTCGCCGGGGCCGGCGCTCCTGCCCGGGCCCGGGCATCGGCCACGAGTCGGTGGGCTCCGTGGGGTCCCACGCGGGCCCGGGAGGCCCGGGCGGGCCCGGGAAGGGTGACGGGCCGCTCCGGTCGCCGGCCCGTCGACCGGCCTCGGAGGCGGCTCGACGCGGCCGGGCGTCGTCGCGGAGGGCGCCGATCAGGCGTGCCGTCCGGCGGCCGAGGGACAGGGCGCGATGCAGGTCGAAGGCCATGGCGTGAATCTAGTGGACGCGCGGGCCCGGCGTCCGGGTCGGGTCGGCGGCGGGACATGAGAGACTAGGCGGTCAGAGTCCCGTCCCCGTCACCCGTAGAGGAAGTGCCCGTGTCGCCCCTGGCGTCGAACCCCCCGGTGCCCGCTGCCACCGACCCCTCGGTGATCCGCAACTTCTGCATCATCGCCCACATCGACCACGGCAAGTCCACGCTGGCGGACCGCATGCTGCAGGCCACCGGCGTCGTGCAGCCCCGCGACATGAAGGCCCAGTACCTGGACCGCATGGACATCGAGCGTGAGCGCGGCATCACCATCAAGTCCCAGGCCGTGCGCATGCCCTGGTCCGTGGACGGGGTGGACTACGCCCTGAACATGATCGACACCCCCGGGCACGTGGACTTCACCTATGAGGTCTCCCGCTCGCTGGCCGCGTGCGAGGGCGCGATCCTGCTGGTGGACGCCGCCCAGGGCATCGAGGCCCAGACCCTGGCGAACCTCTACCTCGCCATGGAGCACGAGCTGGAGATCATCCCCGTGCTCAACAAGATCGACCTGCCCGCCGCGGATCCGGACCGCTACGCGGCCGAGCTGGCCTCCCTGATCGGCTGCGAGCCCGAGGACGTGCTGCGCGTCTCCGGCAAGACGGGCGTCGGCGTCGAGGAGCTGCTGGACCGCGTGGTCCGCGCCATCCCCGGCCCGGAGGGGGACGCGGACGCCCCGGCCCGCGCGATGATCTTCGACTCCGTGTACGACACCTACCGGGGCGTCGTCACGTACGTGCGCGTCGTGGACGGCCGGCTCTCCCCGCGGGAGAAGGTCCGCATGATGTCCACGGGCACCACCTACGAGCTCCTCGAGATCGGCGTCTCCTCCCCGGAGCCCGTGCCCACGAAGGGGCTGGCCGCGGGCGAGGTGGGCTACCTCATCACGGGCGTGAAGGACGTGCGTCAATCCAAGGTGGGCGACACGGTCACCAACCACGCCCACCCGGCGGAGCAGTCCCTGGGTGGCTACGAGGACCCCAAGCCCATGGTGTTCTCGGGCCTGTACCCCATCGACGGCTCGGACTATCCCGTGCTGCGTGACGCCCTGGACAAGCTCAAGCTCAACGACGCCGCGCTCGTCTACGAGCCGGAGACCTCGGTCGCGCTGGGCTTCGGCTTCCGCGTCGGCTTCCTCGGTCTGCTGCATCTGGAGATCGTGCGCGAGCGCCTCGAGCGCGAGTTCGACCTCGACCTCATCTCCACCGCGCCCAACGTGGTCTACGAGGTCACCCGGGAGGACCGTGAGGTCGTCACCGTGACCAACCCCTCCGAGTTCCCCGAGGGCAAGATCCTCGAGGTGCGCGAGCCCATGGCCTCGGCCACGATCATCGTGCCGGCGGAGTTCATCGGCGCCGTCATGGAGCTGTGCCAGGCCAAGCGCGGCAACCTCAAGGGCATGGACTACCTCTCCGAGGAACGCGTGGAGATCCGCTACTGGATCCCGCTGGCCGAGATCGTGTTCGACTTCTTCGACCAGCTCAAGTCCCGCACCAAGGGGTACGCCTCGCTGGACTGGAAGGCCGACGGCGACCAGGTCGCCGACCTCGTCAAGGTGGACATCCTGCTCCAGGGCGAACAGGTGGACGCGTTCTCCTCGATCACCCACAGGGACAACGCCTACGCGTACGGCGTGATGATGACGGGCAAGCTCAAGGAGCTGATCCCGCGCCAGCAGTACGAGGTGCCGATCCAGGCCGCCATCGGCTCGCGCATCATCGCCCGCGAGAACATCCGCGCGATCCGCAAGGACGTGCTCTCCAAGTGCTACGGCGGCGACATCTCCCGCAAGCGCAAGCTGCTCGAGAAGCAGAAGGAGGGCAAGAAGCGCATGAAGATGGTCGGCCGGGTGGAGGTCCCGCAGGAGGCCTTCATCGCCGCCCTGTCCTCGGACGGCGCCGGCGCCGACCAGGCGGCGAAGAAGTAAGTGCCCGCCCTGCCCCTCGGCGAGCCCGTCCCCGACGACGGCCGGCTGCCGGCCGACGTCGGGCGGCGGGTGCGCGCGGCCGCCCGCGACGGCGCGGCGCGCACCTTCAGCCTGTACGTCCACGTGCCGTTCTGCACGGTGCGCTGCGGCTACTGCGACTTCAACACGTACACGGCCGTCGACTTCGGCCCCGGCGCGGGTCGCGGCGACTACTGGGAGTCGGCGGTCGCGGAGCTGGACTTCGCCGCGGACGTGCTCGCGTCCTCGGACGTGCCCGCCCGCCCGCTGCACACGGTGTTCTTCGGCGGCGGCACGCCCACGCTCCTGCCGGCCGCGGACCTCGTGCGCATCCTCCAGGCGGCGGTGGACCGGTTCGGGATCGCGCCCGGCGCGGAGGTGACCACCGAGGCCAACCCGGACACGATCACCCCGGAGTACACCCGCCAGCTCGCGGCCGGCGGCTTCACCCGCCTCTCCCTGGGCATGCAGTCGGCGGTGCCGCACGTGCTCGCCACGCTCGAGCGCACCCATCGGCCCGAGTCCGTCCCCGCCGCCGTCGCCGCGGCCCGCGAGGCCGGGCTGGAGGTGTCCCTGGACCTGATCTACGGGACCGCGGGGGAGTCCCTCGCCGACTGGCGGGCCACGCTCGAGGCCGCCGTCGCCCTGGCCCCGGACCATGTGAGCGCGTACTCGCTGATCGTGGAGGAGGGCACCAAGCTCGGGGCCCAGGTGGCCCGCGGCGAGGTGGCGGACGTGGACCCCGACGACCAGGCGGACAAGTACCTGCTCGCCGAGGAGCTGCTCGGCGCCGCCGGCTACCGCTGGTACGAGGTGTCCAACTGGGCGCGCGACCCGCAGGGCTCCGGGGTCCACCGTGCGCGGCACAACGTGGCGTACTGGGAGGACCAGGACTGGTGGGGGATCGGCCCGGGCGCGCACTCGCACCTCGCCGGGGTCCGGTTCTGGAACGCCAAGCACCCCGCCGCCTACGCGCAGCGGCTGGCCACAGGGGTCACCCCCGCCGTCGGCCGCGAGCGGCCCGACGCCGACGCGCGGCGCCTCGAGCGCATCATGCTCGCGGTGCGCACGGTGGGCGGGCTCCCGACCGCGGAGCTCGTCTCGGAGACGCCGGGGGAGGCCGCGCGGACCCGCGGGGCGATCGCCGAACTCATCGCCGCGGGCCTGCTGGACGGGCGCGCCGCCGTCGACGGCCGCATCGTCCCCACGCTCGAGGGGCGGCTGCTCAACGACGCGATCGTCCGGGCGCTGGCCGGCTTCTGACCGGCCGGCCCCGGGTCAGCGCAGGATGCGCAGGTTGAACGGGTACCGGAACGGACGGCCCTTGGACACGTGCGAGGCGCCCATCACGCCGTAGGCCGCCATGGCGGCCCACGTGAGCGCGCCGAGGATCGCGAAGATCGGGCCGACCACCGGCAGCAGGGACAGGAAGAAGAACAGGAGCGTGATGAGCGTGGGCGGCCCGGAGAAGTTCAGGGCCTCGCGCGACTCCTGCGAGGTGAACGGGCCGCGGTCGCGGTAGAGCAGCCACACGACCAGCGGGCCGAGCACGCCGAACGCCAGACTGAGGTGGGCCAGCGCCGCGCGGTCACGGTCCTGCTTCGCCGTGAGCGGGGCGCCGCGGCCGCCGGCCGAGACGAGCCAGGCGGGCGGGCCGTGGCCGGTGCGGCCGGCGTCGGGCTGCGCGCGGGTGTTCACGAGGGGCTCCTCCTGGATCGCGGGACCCGCGCGCCGGGGACCGGGCGCAGGGCATGGGCCAGCATAGCGCGGGCGGGCGGGGGCCGCGCCGAGATCAGTGCTCGGGTGCGGCGGTGAGGAAGTCGATGAGCTCCTCCACGCGGCCCAGCAGGGACGGCTCGAGGTCCGCGTACGTGGTGACGTGGGAGAGCAGCCGCTTCCACCCCAGCCCCGTGGCCTCCTTGCTCCCGTGCGGCCAGCCCAGTCCCCGCAGGATCCCCGTCTTCCAGTCCTGCCCCTTCGGCACGACGGGCCACGCGGGGATGCCGAGGACGGAGGGCTTGATGACCTGCCAGACGTCCACGTAGGGGTGACCGAGGATGAGCACGTTGCCCGCGGCCCCCGGCACGCGCATGGCCTCGGCCGCGAGGCGCTCCTCCTTGGACCCGGTGACGAGATGGTCCACGAGGATCCCGAGCCGGCGCCGCGGACCGGGGGCGAACGCACGGATCGCCCCGGCGAGGTCGTCCACGCCGTGCAGGGGCTCCACGACGATGCCCTCGAGGCGCAGGTCCTCGCCCCACACCTTCTCCACCAGCTCGGCGTCGTGCACGCCCTCCACCCAGATGCGAGAGGCGCGGGCGGTGCGGGCCCGCGCCCCCTCGACCCGTCGCGAGCCGGAGGCGGTGCGGGCCGGCGCCGCCGGGGCCGCGGCGGTCGGGGGGACCAGGGTCACGGGCTCGCCGTCGATCCAGAAGCCGCCGCCGAGGGGGAAGCCGCGGCGCACGCCGCGGCGGTCCTCCAGGACCACCACGTGCACGCCGCCGGAGCGCTCGATGCCGATCACGGCCCCGGTGAACCCGGAGGCCACGTCCTCGACCACCGTGCCGGGGGTGGCGGGCACATCGGGGACGGTCCGGGCGGGGCGGCGCGTCAGGTCGTCGTGGCCCGCGGGGCCCCAGCTGCTCCAGTCCATGGGAGAGCACGGTAGCAACGGGGGCGGGCGATCACCGTGAGCGAAGCCGTGCGGGCCGGTCGGGTCGTCCCCCGGGTCGGACGGTAGCATTGGCACTTGACCCGCCGGAGTGCCAGCCAGGGGCACCTCCGGGGTCGCCCCGGATCCCGACGGACCAGAGGAGGACCGAGATGTCGGAGCAGCCCCGCCGCCTGCAGGTGCTCCAGGCGATCGTGGAGGACTACGTGGCGCTGCGCGAGCCCGTGGGCTCCAAGGCGCTCGTGGAACGGCACGCCCTGGGCGTGTCCTCCGCGACCGTGCGCAACGACATGGCTGCGCTCGAGGAGGAGGGCCTCATCGTGGCCCCGCACACCTCCGCCGGGCGCGTCCCCACGGACAAGGGCTACCGCGTGTTCGTCGACCGCCTCTCCGAGGTGAAGCCGCTGTCCCCGGCCGAGCGCCGGGCCGTGCGGACCCTGCTGGACCCGGAGACGGACACCGAGCACATGATGGAGTCCACGGTGCGCCTCCTGGCCCAGCTGACCCAGCAGGTCGCCGTCGCGCAGTTCCCCCACGAGGACGGCTCCACGATCCGCCACCTCGAACTGGTCTCCCTCGCGCCCACGCGCGTGCTCGTGGTCCTCATCCTGTCCACGGGGCGGGTGGACCAGCGGCACGCCGTGCTGGACCGTCCGGTCGACGAGGCGGAGCTGTCCGTGCTCCGCGGCCTCCTGCTGGACGCCCTGCTGGGGCTCGGTCCGGTGCAGGCGGCCACCGTGGTGGACGACGTCGTCACCCGGGTCCGCCCGGAGCACCGGCAGTCCGCCGCCCTCGTGGCCGCGGCCGTCCAGGACCTCCTCGAGGCCGGCCGGGAGGACCGCATTGTGCTGGCCGGCACCGCCAACCTGGCCCGCTCCCCGGGGGACTTCGGCGCGTCCATCGGGCCGATCCTGGAGGCGCTCGAGGAGCAGGTGGTGCTGCTGCGCCTGCTCACGGAGATGGAGCAGGACGCCCACGGGGTGTCCGTGCGGATCGGCTCCGAGAACGCCGGATCGCTCGCGGACACCTCGGTGGTCGCAGCCGCCTACGGCCCCGGCGCCGTGGCGAAGGTCGGCGTCATCGGTCCGACCCGGATGGACTACCCGGGCACCATGGCCGCCGTCCGGGCGATCGCCCGCTATCTCTCCCGCATCCTGACCACCTGACGCGCCTCCGCGCGTCCTGGCGGGCCCCGTCCCGCATCGCCCCACGTCCCGCTCTCCCCGAGAGGAATCCCCACCGTGACCGACCACTACGAGACGCTCGGCGTCAGCCGTGACGCCAGCACCGAGGAGATCCGCCGCGCCTACCGCAAGCTCGCGCGCACCCACCACCCGGACGTCAACCCCGACCCGGAGGCGGCCGAGCAGTTCAAGCGCATCTCCCACGCCTACGAGGTGCTCTCGGACGAGGGCCGGCGTCGGGCCTACGACACGACGGGCAACGAGAACGGCCAGGCCGGCTTCCCGGGCGGCTTCGGCGGGGCGGGCGGCTTCGGGGGCTTCGCCGACATCTTCGAGACCTTCATGAACGCCGCCGGCCAGGGCGGCCGCGGCGGCCCCGCCAGCCGCGCCCGCCGCGGCCAGGACGCCCTGGTGACCGCGCGGATCGACCTGCGCGACGCCGTCTTCGGCGGCGAGCAGACGATCGAGCTGGACACGGCCGTGCGCTGCGAGCGGTGCGAGGGCTCGTGCTGCGAGCCCGGCACCCAGCCGGAGACCTGCCAGACCTGCCACGGCCACGGCATGATCCAGCGCCCCGTGCGGTCGCTGCTGGGCACCGTCATGGCCACCGAGGCCTGCCCCGCCTGCCAGGGGTTCGGCACCGTCATCCCGACGCCCTGCCACGAGTGCGACGGGCAGGGCCGCGTCCGCACCCGGACGCCGCTGACCCTGCGCATCCCCGCGGGCGTGGACGACGGCACCCGCATCCACCTCGCCGGCCGCGGCGAGGCCGGCCCGGGCGGCGGCCCGAACGGCGACCTCTACGTGGAGATCGCGGTCCGCCCGGACGAGACCTTCCGCCGCGAGGGCGACCACCTGGCCACCACCGTGACCGTCCCCATGGCCGCCGCGGCCCTGGGCACCACCGTCACGCTGGACACCCTGGACGGCAAGCAGTCCCTCAGCCTGGACCCGGGCGTGCAGTCCGGCCACGTCGAGGTCCTCCACGGCCTGGGCGTCGGTCGCCTGCGCGGGCAGGGCCGTGGCGACCTCAAGGTGGACGTGGTGGTCACCACGCCCACCGACCTGGACGACGAGCAGCGCCAGCTCCTGGAGCGCCTGGCCGAGGTGCGCGGCGAGGAGGTCGTGCACGGCGCACCCCAGGCCAAGGGCATGTTCGCCCGGCTGCGGGAGAACCTGAGGAACCTGTGACCGCCCCCCTGTTCCACCTCGAGCCGGGCGCCCTGGCCGGCGCGAGCGCGGGCGCGGAGGTCGTCTTCGACGGCGCCGAGGCCCGGCACGCCGCCGCGGCCATGCGCCTGGCCCCCGGGGAGGCCGTGCTCCTGGCCGACGGGTCGGGCACGCTCGGCCACGGCACCGTGCTCGCGGCCGCCCCGGACGCGGTGTCCGTGCGGCTGGACGCGGTGGCGGAGGAGCCGGCGCCCACCCCGGCGCTCGTGCTCGTCCAGGCCCTCGCCAAGGGCGACCGGGACCTCATGGCGGTCCAGGCCGCCGTCGAGCTCGGCGTGGACGCCGTGGTGCCCTGGGAGGCGGAGCGCTCGATCGTCCGCTGGAAGGGCCCCAAGGCCGCCAAGGCCCGCCAGAAGTGGGCGGACACGGCCCGCGCGGCCGCCAAGCAGGCGCGTCGCGCCCGGGTGCCCGCGGTCCGGGACCACGTCTCCGGGACGGCGGTCGCCGGGCTGGCCTGGGACGACGACGGCGGCCGGCTCGTCCTCGTACTGCACGAGGACGCGGAGCACGGGGTGTCCGCGGTGCCGGCGGAGCGACTCTCCGCGGCCGTCGAGATCGCCGTCGTCGTGGGCCCCGAGGGCGGGATCGGCCCGGCCGAGCTCGAGGCCTGCGTGGCCGCGGGGGCCGTGCCGGTGCGGCTCGGCCCGCACGTGCTGCGCGCCTCCACGGCCGGCCCCGCCGCCCTCGCCGTGCTCCAGCACCGGCTCGGCCGCTGGTGAGCCCCGGCAGGACGGCGCGCCGACGCCTAGACTGGTCGGGATGTCCCGCCCCCGCGACCCCGAGGTGATCCGCCCCATCGTGACCGTGCCCCCCACGACCCCGACCCCGCCCGCCACCGCGCACGAGGGGGTCGCGTTCGAGTCCGCCGACCTCATGGTCCGCACGCTCGGACCGCAGGACGCCCTGCTGCGGATCCTCGGCGGCGTGTTCCCCACCGTGGACGTCACGGTCCGCGACCAGCGGCTGGACCTGGCCGGGCCGGTGGCCGAGGTGGCCACGGTGCGGCGCGTCGTCGAGGACCTGCGCTCGATCGCCCGCCGCGACCAGGCCGTCACCCCCGAGGTGATGGGCCAGGTCGTCCACCACGTCCGCGACGCCGCCACCGGGCGCGGCGCGGGTCAGCTGCACCTGGACTCGATCCTCTCGGGCCGGGGCCGCCGCATCCGCGCGAAGACCCTGCACCAGCAGGACTACGTGGAGGCGATCGACCGCTCCACCGTCGTCTTCGGCATCGGCCCGGCCGGCACCGGCAAGACCTACCTGGCGATGGCCAAGGCGGTGCAGGCGCTGCAGGCCAAGGAGGTCAACCGGATCATCCTCACCCGCCCGGCCGTCGAGGCCGGCGAACGGCTCGGCTTCCTGCCCGGCGGGCTCTCCGAGAAGATCGACCCGTACCTGCGCCCCCTGTACGACGCGCTGCACGACATGATCGAGCCCGAGTCGATCCCGCGGCTGATGGAGGCCGGGACCATCGAGGTCGCCCCGCTGGCGTACATGCGCGGCCGCACCCTGAACGACGCGTTCGTGATCCTCGACGAGGCCCAGAACACCACCGGCGAGCAGATGAAGATGTTCCTGACCCGCCTCGGCTTCGGTGCGCGCATGGTCGTCACGGGCGACACCTCGCAGGTGGACCTGCCGCGCGGCACCCAGTCCGGCCTGGCCCAGGCCGTCGAGGTGCTCGAGGGGATCGAGGGACTGGAGATGGTCCGCTTCGACTCCTCGGACGTGGTCCGGCACTCGCTGGTGAGCGCCATCGTGGACGCCTACGACGCCGCCCGCGGCCCCGCGGAGCGGTCCCAGAAGCGAGGAGGGGCCCGCCGTGGCCGTTGAGATCCTGAACGAGTCGGGGATCGAGGTCCCCGAGGACGCGCTGCTGCGCATGGCCCGGCACGTGTACGCGCGCCTGCACGTCCACGAGCGCGCCGAGACGGCCGTGACCGTCGTGGACGCCGCACGCATGGCCGAGCTGCACGAGGAGTGGATGGACCTGCCCGGGCCCACCGACGTGATGAGCCTGCCCATGGACGAGCTGACCCCCGGCTCGCCCGAGGCGCCGGCCGAGGGCGTGCTCGGCGACGTCGTGCTCTGCCCCGAGGTCGCCGCCGAGCAGGCGGCGCGCGGCGGGCACTCCCGTGACGACGAGCTGCTCCTGCTGCTCACCCACGGCATGCTCCACCTGCTCGGGTACGACCATCTCGAGGACGCCGAGCGCGAGGAGATGTTCACGCTCCAGGATCGGCTCGTCTCCGAGGTCCTGGGGCGGCCCGCCCCGGCCCCCACCGTCGAGGATTGACGGCACCGCCCATGCTGACGCCCGCCGTCCTCTTCGCCCTGTTCCTGGTCTTCCTCGGCCTGACCTGGACGCTGTCCCTGGCCGAGTCCGCGTTCTCCTACCTCTCCCGGCGGGACGCGGAGGACATCGTCCGCGAGCAGCCCGGCTCCAAGGTCCTGGAGATCGCCCGCGAGCGGGAGAGCCACCTCGGGGCCCTGCGGGTCTGGCGCTTCGTCGCCGAGGCCCTGTCGGCCGTCTGCCTGACCGCGGCCGCCGACGCGGTGGTGGACGACACGTGGCTCACCGTGGCGATCGCCGCGGTCGTGCTCGTGGGCGTGGCCGCCCTGCTGGGCGTCTGGAGCCCGCGGCCGATCGGCTCCCGCAACGAGGCCGCCGTCGCCCGCCGCCTCGGCGGGCTCGTGTGGGTGCTCCGCCGGGCCCTGGGCCCGCTCGCCGCCCGCCTGGACCGGGACCGGCGCCGTCGCGAGGTCGAGCCGGAGGACGAGGACGACTTCCAGGAGCGCCACCTGCGCGAGTTCGTCGCCCGCGCCCACGACGCGGACGTGCTCGCCGACTCCGAGGCGGAGCTGATCCAGTCGGTGTTCTCCATGAACGACACCATCGTCCGCTCCGTCATGGTGCCGCGCACCGACGTCGTCACGATCGACGCCGACCACACGCTCGGCCAGGCCATGGCCCTGTTCCTGCGCTCCGGCAACTCCCGCATCCCGGTGATCGGCGAGGACGCCGACGACATCCGGGGCATGCTGCACCTCAAGGACGTCACCCGCGCCCTGCACCACGACGGCGCTGCGACCGACACCCCCGTCACCGAGGTCATGCGCGACGTCCGCTTCGTCCCCGAGTCGAAGTCCGTGGCCACCCTCCTGCAGGAGCTGCAGCGCGAGTCCACCCACGTGGCCGTGGTGGTGGACGAGTACGGCGGTACGGCGGGGCTCGTGACGCTCGAGGACCTCATCGAGGAGATCGTCGGCGAGATCTACGACGAGGACGACCACCCGGACCGCCCCGAGGTGGAGTTCGTCGCGCCCGGCGTCTACTCCGTCGACGCGCGCATGGGCATCCACGACTTCCGGGAGGAGTTCGAGCTGCCGGAGGAGGACGAGGACGACGACGTCGACACGGTCGGCGGCCTCCTGGCCAAGGAGCTCGGCCGCGTCCCGATCCAGGGCTCGCGCGTCGTGGTCCAGGGGATCGAGCTCGTCGCGGACACCCTCGAGCCCCGCCGCAACCGGGTCGCGCGCCTGCGCGTCTCCGAGACCCCCGACCGCCCGGTGCGGCTGCGCCGGCGCGAGGAGCAGGCCCACGGCGCCACGCCCGCCGACCCCGTGGCCTGAGCCGGCCGCCCCACCCCACGCCCCGCCTGACAAGGATGACCCCATGACCGATCTCGTCGATCCGGCCCGCGCCGCGGACGGCTTCCGTTCCGGCTTCGTCTCGCTCGTGGGCCGGCCGAACGCCGGCAAGTCCACGCTCACCAACGCGCTGGTGGGGGAGAAGGTGGCGATCACCTCCTCCAAGCCGCAGACCACGCGCCACACCATCCGCGGGATCGTCCACCGCGAGGACTTCCAGCTCGTGCTCGTGGACACCCCGGGCCTGCACCGGCCCCGCACCCTGCTCGGCGAGCGCCTCAACGACCTCGTGGCGGAGACGCTCAACGAGGTCGACGCCGTGGGCATGTGCCTGCCGGCCGACGAGGCGATCGGTCCCGGCGACCGGTTCATCGCCCAGCAGCTCTCCTACCTGCACCGCACCCCGGTGGTCGCCGTGGTGACGAAGACGGACAAGGTGGGCCCGGAGCAGCTCATGGCGCAGCTCGTGGCCGTGACCGCGCTGGGCGACGAGGTCCTCGGGCCGGAGAACGGCGGGGAGGGCTTCGCGGCCGTCGTGCCGGTCTCGGCGGTGGCCGGCCGCCAGGTCGACGACGTCCTGGGCGTCTTCGCGGGCCTGCTGCCGGCCGGGCCGCCCCTGTACCCCGACGGCGAGCTCACGGACGAGCCGGAGGCGGTCATGGTCGCCGAGCTCATCCGGGAGGCGGCCCTGGAGGGCGTGCGCGACGAGCTGCCGCACTCGGTGGCCGTGATGGTCGAGGAGATGTCCCTGCGCGAGGACCGCCCCGCGGATCGGCCCCTCATGGACGTGTGGGCGAACGTCTTCGTCGAACGGGACAGCCAGAAGGGCATCATCATCGGCAAGGGCGGCTCCCGGCTGCGTGAGATCGGCGCGCAGGCGCGGGCGGGCATCGAGCGCATGCTCGGCACCAAGGTGCACCTGGACCTGCGGGTCAAGGTCGCCAAGGAGTGGCAGCGCGACCCCAAACAGCTCGGCCGACTCGGCTTCTGAGCCCGAGGCCCCGGCCCGGGCGCGCACGCGCCGGAGCGGGCCGCCGTCGTCGTGCGTCACACGGGGACGGCCTCCTGTGGCCCGGCCCACCTCGGTGCTAGGGTCGGGGGCATGTCCCTCCGCCTCGCGACGACAGCGCCGGCCACGGCCCGCCTGCTACTTCCCGGCCGCACGGGGTCCCCGTGCCAGGCCGTGATCCACGCCGCCTGAGCGCATGCGGAGGCAGGACGCCTCCCACCGGACCGGACACCCCGTGCGGAGCCCCTGACCTCCCGGTCCGGCCACCGACCACCCACCTTTCGCGCGCCCGCCGCGCGCACGTCGAGGGAGAACACGCATGAGCGCCCACCTGCAGAAGTCGTCGGGGATGAAGTTCCACAAGTACGTCCCGTTCCAGGACCAGATCGAGGTCGCCCTGCCGGACCGCACCTGGCCGGACAAGGTCATCGAGAAGGCGCCGCTGTGGTGCGCCGTGGACCTGCGCGACGGCAACCAGGCCCTGATCGACCCCATGGGCCCCGAGCGCAAGCTGCGCATGTTCCAGCTGCTCGTCGGCATGGGCTTCAAGGAGATCGAGGTCGGCTTCCCCTCCGCCTCGCAGACCGACTACGACTTCGTCCGCCAGCTCATCGAGGGCGACCACATCCCGGACGACGTCACCATCCAGGTCCTCACCCAGTCCCGTGAGCACCTGATCGAGCGCACCTTCGAGGCGCTCGAGGGCGCCGACCGGGCCATCGTGCACCTGTACAACTCGACGTCGGTGCTGCAGCGCCGCGTGGTGTTCCGGCAGGACGAGGACGGGATCGTGGACATCGCGACCTCCGGCGCGCGCCTGGTGAAGAAGTTCGAGGAGCAGCTCAAGGGCACGCAGATCACCTACGAGTACTCGCCCGAGTCCTACACGGGCACCGAGCTCGAGTTCGCCCGGCGCATCTCGGACGAGGTGGCCACGGTCCTGGAGGCCTCCACCGACCGCAAGATGATCCTGAACCTGCCGGCGACGGTGGAGATGTCCACCCCGAACGTGTACGCCGACTCGATCGAGTGGATGCACCGCAACCTGGAGCACCGCGACTCGCTCATCCTCTCCCTGCACCCGCACAACGACCGCGGCACGGGCGTGGCCGCCGCCGAGCTGGGCTACCTGGCCGGGGCGGACCGCATCGAGGGATGCCTGTTCGGCAACGGCGAGCGCACCGGCAACGTCGACCTGGTGACGCTGGGCATGAACCTGTACTCGCAGGGCGTCGACCCCATGATCGACTTCTCCGACATGGACCACGTCAAGCGCACGGTCGAGTACTGCAACCAGCTGGCCGTGCCCGAGCGCTCGCCCTGGGGCGGCGACCTCGTCTTCACGGCCTTCTCCGGCTCCCACCAGGACGCCATCAAGAAGGGCTTCGAGGCCATGGAGGTCGACGCCAAGGCGGCCGGCACCGACGTGGACGGCATCCCGTGGGCCGTGCCGTACCTGCCCATCGACCCGAAGGACATCGGCCGCTCCTACGAGGCCGTCATCCGCGTGAACTCGCAGTCCGGCAAGGGCGGCGTCGCCTACCTGCTCAAGTCCGAGCACAACCTGGACCTGCCGCGCCGCGCGCAGATCGAGTTCTCCCACGTCATCCAGGATCTGGCCGACGCCCAGGGCGGCGAGGTCTCCGGCGCCGACCTGTGGCGCGTGTTCCAGGACGAGTACCTGCCCGCCGACGCGGCGGAGGCGCAGTGGGGCCACTACCGGCTCCGCTCGGTCTCCTCGGCCTCCGGCGAGGACGGCGCGTTCCGGATGGAGGCCGAGCTCGAGGTCGACGGCGTCACGCAGACCCGCGCGGCGCAGGGCAACGGCCCGATCGACGCGTTCCTGCGCATCCTCGGCGAGGAGGGCGTGGACGTCCGCGTGCTCGACTACTCCGAGCACGCACTGTCCGAGGGCGGCGCGGCCATGGCCGCCGCCTACGTGGAGGCGGCCGTGGGCGACCGTGTCCTCTGGGGCGTTGGCCTGGACCACAACACCACCACCGCCTCGCTGAAGGCCGTGGTGTCCGCGGTGAACCGCGCCCTGCGCGCGTGAGCGGCTCCGGCTCCTCTTGGCGGGGTGCGCGGCACGGCGGCTACGCGGCGAACTCGTTCCGCACCGAGGCCATCGTGCTGCGCACCCACCGTCTGGGGGAGGCCGATCGCATCGTCGAGGCGCTCACCCCCGAGCACGGCTTGGTCCGGGCCGTGGCCAAGGGGGTGCGCAAGACGTCCTCCCGGCTGGGCTCGGTGGTGGAGCCGTTCATGCACTCCACGCTCCAGCTCGCGCGCGGCCGGGGCGAGCTGCACACCGTGAGCCAGGCGCAGCTGCTGCACCCGTACGCGACGATGCTGGCCGCCGACTACGACGCCTACACCGTCGCCGGCGCCCTCGCCGAGGCCGTCGAGCGGGTCCCCGCGGTGGACGACGACGGTCGGCGCGCCCAGTACCGCCTCTTCCACGGCGCGCTGGCCGCGCTGGCCCGCGGTGCGCACGACCCACGCCTGATCCTGCACTCGTTCCTGCTGCGCGCGCTCGCCCAGGCCGGCTGGGCCCCCACCTTCGACCGGTGCGCCCGCTGCGGCGCCCCCGGCCCGCACACGGCGCTGCACGTGGGCCTCGGCGGGGCCGTCTGTCTCGAATGCAGGCCACCCGGTGCCGCGCACCCAGCCCCGGAGACCTTCGACCTGCTCTCGGCCCTCGCGGCGGGGGACTGGGCCACCGCGGACGCCTCCGGGGCCCCCGCCCGCCGCGAGGCGGCCGGTATCGTGGCCGCGTACCTGCAGTTCCACGCCGAGCGGCGCCTGGTGTCCCTGTCCGTCCTGGACCAGGACCTCGGCCTCCCCGCCCCGCGCGTCGAGAGGAGACCATGAGCGCCGACCGAGCCCCGCAGTCCCCGCCGCCGCACCCCTCGGGTGCGGTCGCCCCGCGGATCGACCCGCGTTTCGTGCCCCGGCATGTGGCGATCGTGATGGACGGCAACGGACGGTGGGCCAACCAGCGCGGCCTGCCCCGCACCGAGGGCCATCGGGCCGGCGAGGCGGCGCTGCTGGACGTCGTCGCCGGGGCGGTGGAGCTGGGGATCGGCCACGTGTCCGCGTATGCGTTCTCCACGGAGAACTGGCGGCGCTCGGCGGAGGAGGTGCGCTTCCTCATGGGCTTCTCCCGGGACGTGCTGCGCCGGCAGCGGGACACCCTGCACTCGTGGAACGTGCGGATCCGGTGGAACGGGCGGGCCCCGCGACTCTGGACCCCCGTGATCCGGGAGCTGCAGGAGGCCGAGGAGCTCACGCGCCACAACACCGGGACCACCCTGCACATGTGCGTGAACTACGGCAGCCGCGCCGAGATCCTGGACGGCGTCCAGGCCATCGCCGAGGAGGTCCGGGCCGGCCGGATGCGGCCGGGGGAGATCACCGAGGACGTCATCACCCGCTACCTCGACCGCGGTTTCCGCACGGGTCAGGACGTCGACGTCGTCCCGGACGTGGACCTGTTCCTGCGGACCTCGGGGGAGCAGCGCCTGTCCAACTATCTGCTGTGGCAGTCCGCCTACGCGGAGCTGCTGTTCCTGGACGTGCTGTGGCCGGACGTCGACCGGCGGACCCTGTGGGCCGCCGTCGAGACCTACGCCCGACGGGACCGCCGCTACGGCGGCGCCGTGGACACCCCTCAGCCGGCACCGTCGTCCGGCGCGCCGGACTCGGCCTCGGACGCCGACGGCGGCGCGTAGGCGCCCAGCCACGTGAGCGTCGCGGCACCGGCCGCCTCGCGCACCGACGCGGGGGAGGCGAACACGTCGTGCAGCGCGTCGGGGAGCCGGTGGACGGTCACCCGGTTGCCGAGCCGCAGGGAGCGTCGGGCCATGGCGTCGGGGTCCAGGACGATGTCCGAGGTCAGCATCGCCTCGGCGTAGGACGTGCCCCGATGCCCGCGCGCGGAGACGAGCACGAGGATCGGCACGGAGACGTCGAGCCGCCCGGCCACGGCCCGGTGCCCCGAGAGGACCGCGCTCAGCCAGGCGGCCGGCACCTCGAACGCGTGCGGAGGACGCCAGAGCGGGTGCAGGTCCCATTCGCCCTCGGCCTGGTCCGAGAGGGTGCGCCAGTAGTGGTCGATGCGCGGCAGCGTGAGCACGGCGTAGGGCTTCATGGCGGAGACGGGCCCCACGATGGACTTCGCCAGCAGGCGCACCCCCGCGCTGCCCTGCATCTCCAGCCACGGGCTGTTGAGCACGAGCGCGGCGAGGCGGCCGGGATTCCGGTCCGCCCACAGCGCGGCGATCAGCCCGCCGGTGGAGTGCCCCATGAGGATGGGCGGCAGCGGGTGATCCTGGGCGATGGTCTCGAACGCGGCCTCGAGGTCCGCGTCGTAGCGGGTCAGGTCGTCCGTCCAGCCGGGCGTCTGTCCCGCGCGCAGCGAGCGGCCGTAGTGGCGGAGGTCGACGGCGTGGAAGGCGTAGCCGGCGGCCTCGAACGCGTGGGCGAGCGGGGCGTTGTAGAAGTAGTCGCTCCAGCCGTGCACCGAGAGGATGGGCCGGCGGGCCGGGTCACGGGGGGCGTCGGTGCGCGGACGCACCACTGTGACAAGGTTCTGTCCTTGTTCATCGGTGTCGAGGCCGAGGGTGCATCGTTCGAAGCCCGGCAGTCCGTCCGGGACCCAGCCCAGGCCCGGCGGGTCGTCGAGGAACGGGCGGGTGTCCTCCTCCGTCGGTCCGCCGGCGGGGGCGCCGTGCGGGGCGGAGGGGTCCGGGGGCGGCGGCTGGATCGGGTCACGGGCCATCCGACCACTCTAGGAGGACCCTGGGCGGGCGGGAGGCCCGTGCGAGGATGGGGGCATGCAGCTGCCTGATCCCAAGTCCGCCGTCGACGGCCTCCTGACCTCCCGCGCGCCTCGCCTGTACCCGCCCTTCTTCCGTGCCGTGTTCGGCGGCATGGACGCGGAGCAGGCGCACCATCGGGGCTTCGACGCGATCCGGCTGGTCGAGCGCACCGGGGCGTCCGCCGCCCTGCGCGCCGCCTTCCGCCCGGACCCGCTGCTCGCGCGCACGGTCATGGGCCTGCGGTTCCCGACGCCCTTCGGCCTGGCCGCGGGGTTCGACAAGGACGGCCGGGGGACCGCCGCCCTGGCCGACCTCGGGTTCGGCCACATCGAGGTCGGCACGATCACGGCGCAGCCGCAGCCCGGCAACCCGCAGCCCCGACTGTTCCGTCTCGTGGACGACCGGGCGCTGGTCAACCGCATGGGCTTCAACAACGACGGCGCGGCGGCCGTCGCCCCCCGCCTGGCGCGGACCCGGCAGACCCTGGAGCGCCGCTTCGGTCCGACCCGGCCGGTCCTGGGCGTGAACATCGGCAAGACCAAGGTGGTCCCGCTCGAGGACGCGGCGGACGACTACCGGGCCTCGACCCGCCTGCTCGCGCCCCACGCCGACTACCTGACGGTCAACGTGTCCTCCCCGAACACGCCGGGGCTGCGCCAGCTGCAGGAGATCGACGCGCTGGAGCCGATCCTCACGGCGGTGCGCGAGGAGGCCGACCGTGCGGTCCCGGGCCGGCGGGTGCCACTGACCGTGAAGATCGCCCCGGACCTGGCGGACGACGACGTGCGCGCCGTCGGGGCGCTCGCCGAGCGCCTCGGGCTCGACGGCGTCATCGCGACCAACACGACCGTCTCCCGCGAGGGTCTGCGCACCCCGCGTGCCGACGTGGACGCCCTGGGCGCGGGCGGCCTGTCCGGGGCCCCGCTCCAGGAGCGGTCGATGCGGGTGCTGGAGGTCCTGCGGACGGCGCTGCCGACGGGCACCGCCGTCGTCAGCGTGGGCGGGGTGACGGACGCCGACGACGTCCAGGCCCGGCTCGACGCGGGCGCGGACCTCGTCCAGGGCTACACCGCGTTCCTCTACGAGGGGCCGTTCTGGGCCGGCCGGATCACCGCCGGGCTGGCCCGGTCCCTGCGGGGCTGACGGTCTGCTCGCCGGGGCCGCGACGGCCCGGACCCACCGGGGTCCGGGCCGTGGCGCGGTGTCGTGTCAGGCGGGGTACTCGCCCCGCTTGACCTGGGGCTTGGGCAGACGCAGGCGGCGGAACTGCAGGGCCCGCATGATGCCGTAGAAGCCGGTCCCGGGCTCCGGCGTGCCGAAGCGCTCCGTCAGGCCCTTCTTGATGTGCCGGCTGACCAGGAAGCTCTCGATGAGCACGAGGGCCACGAGGACGTACAGGCTGATCATCAGGATCAGCTGCGCCTCGCGGCCGGGGATGAACATGAGCAGGACGTAGGCGAAGACGACGGGCATGAGCCACTCGCCGATGCCGGAGCGCGCGTCCACGTAGTCACGGACCCAGCGCTTCTGCGGTCCCTTGTCGCGCGCCGGGAGGCCGCGCTCGTCCCCGGTCTCCAGCGCGGCGCGCTGGCGCATCCGCTCCTGGGCCATCGCCTGACGCTCGGCCTTGCGGGCCGCCTTGCGATCCTCGGGGACCAGGGTGCGACGGCGCGCGGCCTCCTGGTCGCGGCGCCGCGGAGTCGGGCCCTTCTTGCCCTGCGAGCGGTCGCGCGGCCCGGCCTCGGCCACGGCGGCGCCCTCGGCGGGAGCGGCCGAGGAGCCGTGAGTCGAGGGGGCGGGCGCGGTCTCGGGGGTCTTGTCTCGCTTGAACACCCCTCCAGTCTAGTGGTGGGGCGCGTCCGGCCCGCCCGGAGGCGCGGCCCTCGGCTCGGTCGCCGTCTACGCTGGCCGTCATGACTGACATCACCTCCCGTGCGCCGCAGGACGCGGCCCTCGTCTCCGCCGTCCGTGAGGCCGTCGAGGCCCGTTTCCCGACGACCCTCCAGACCCTCACCGACCTCGTGGCGATCCCGGGCATCGCCTGGGACTCCGCGGACCGCGCCCAGCTCGAGCGGTCCGCGGAGGCCGTCGCGGGCCTGCTGCGCGAGGCGGGCCTGCAGGATGTGGAGATCGTGACCGAGACCCGCGACGACGACCGGCCTGGCGGGCCGGCGGTGATCGGCGAGAAGCCCGGCGCCTCCGACAAGCCCACCGTCTTGTTGTATGCCCACCATGATGTGCAGCCGATCGGGGACGAGGACCTCTGGGACACCCCGCCGCTCGTGGCCACCGAGCGCGGCGGGCGGCTGTACGGCCGCGGCGCCGCCGACGACAAGGCCGGCATCATGGTCCACCTCGCCGCCCTCGCCGCTCTGCGGGACGTCCTGCCCGACGCCGGCGTCGGCGTCCGCGTCTTCATCGAGGGCGAAGAGGAGGCCGGCTCGCCCACCTTCCGCACCTTCCTGGAGAAGCACCGGGCGCGCCTCGACGCCGACGCGATCGTGGTCGCGGACTCGTCCAACTGGGCCGTGGGGGAGCCCGCGCTGACCACCTCCCTGCGCGGGCTGGTGGACGGCACGGTGACCGTCCGGGTGCTCGACCACGCCGTGCACTCCGGCATGTTCGGCGGGCCGGTCCTGGACGCCGTCGTCCTGCTCTCGCGGCTGATCGCCACGCTCCACGACGCGGACGGCGCGGTCGCCGTGCCCGGCCTCGAGCCGCGGCAGACCGCGGGCCTGGACTACCCCGAGGACGTCTTCCGTGCGGACGCGGGCGTGCTGGACGGGGTGACCCTGGCCGGCCGCGGCCCGGTCGCGGACCGGCTGTGGAACGCTCCCGCGCTGAGCATCATCGGGATCGACGCGCCCTCGGTCGCGGAGTCCTCGAACACGATCCAGCCCGCGGCGCGCGCGAAGTTCTCGCTGCGCCTGGGCCCCGGCATGGAGCCCGCGGAGGCCTTCGAGGCGCTGCGCACCCACCTGGAGGCGCAGTCCGCGGCGGTGCTCGGCGCGGAGATCACGGTCACCGCGGGGGAGTTCGGTCAGCCGTTCACGACGGACACCTCGGCCCCCGCCGCGGCCGCGATGATGGCCGCCCTGGAGGACGCCTGGGGCGTCGAGCCCCGGGCGATCGGCATGGGCGGCTCCATCCCGTTCACCGCGGACCTCGCCGAGGTCTTCCCGGAGGCCACCCTCCTCATCACGGGCGTGGAGGACCCGGACACGCGGGCGCACTCGGCCAACGAGTCGCTGCACATCGACGACTTCCAGCGGGCCGTCGTGGCCGAGGCGCTCTGGCTCGCGCGGCTGTCCGCGTGAGTGCCGCCCGGCCCGTCGGTGCGGCGGGCCGGGAATACTCCGTGGGCGGCTAGTGTTGTCCGGGAGACCACACGCGCGTGACGGCCCCGTCCGCGCCCCATGATCTGAGGAGGTCACGATGGCTCTGTCCGCAGAGGAGACCGGCGTCGAGATCGGCGCGACCCAGGACGCCGAGGGCCTGCCCCCGCACGAGGTCGAGCTGACCGACGTGGCGGCCGGCAAGGTGCGCTCGCTGCTCGAGCAGGAGGGCCGCACGGACCTGCGGCTGCGCGTCGCCGTGCAGCCGGGCGGCTGCTCGGGCCTGATCTACCAGCTCTACTTCGACGAGCGCGTCCTCGACGGCGACACCGTCCGTGACTACGACGGGGTCGAGGTGATCGTCGACAAGATGAGCGTGCCCTATCTCATGGGCGCGACCATCGACTTCGAGGACACCATCTCGAAGCAGGGCTTCACGATCGACAACCCCAACGCGGGCGGCTCGTGCGCCTGCGGCGACTCCTTCCACTGATCTGCGGGCGCCCGGAGCGCCTCGGACCGCGAACCGGCGGGTCGGCCTCGGCCGGCCCGCCGTCGTCGTGCCCGGGCGTCGCACCCAGGAGGCTCGGACCCGACTCCCAGACACGATCGGCACGTGTCACGGTGCGGAGAATCCGCGCGTTTCGGCTTAGACTGGCTCTGAATCATCAGGGCATACCCGTGCTCCCTGCGAGGACGCTGCGAGAAGTCGCCGAATCGCCGGGGGAGCGGGGACGCCCCTCGCACACGAGATGAAGAGGAAGGCCGTCTGTGAGAGCACAGAATGACGCCGGACGTCGGACTCGCCGCCGCTGGACCGCCGGTGCCGTGGGCACCACGGCGCTCCTGGTGCTGACCGGCTGTTCGGCAGAGGTCCAGCGCGGCTGGTACCCCGGCACCCGGGACACCACCAACCACAACGCCCAGCTCACCGACCTGTGGGTGAACTCCTGGATCGCGGCCCTGGTCGTGGGCCTGCTCGCCTGGGGCGCCATGATCTGGTGCATGGTGGCCTACCGCCGCCGCAAGAACGACCAGGGCTTCCCGAAGCAGACGGCCTACAACGTGCCGCTCGAGACCATGTTCACGGCCATCCCGATTCTGATGGTCTTCACCCTCTGGGGCTTCACCGACCGCGTCCAGACCGAGGTCGACCGCCCCGTGGACGACTCGCCGCTGACCGTCACCGTGTACGGCAAGCAGTGGTCCTGGGACTTCAACTACTCCTACGAGCAGGAGAACGGCGAGGTCATCGAGGCCCACTACTCCGGCATCCAGGCCCAGCTGGACGGCACCGAGGGCGTGCGTGACACCCTTCCGGTCCTGTACCTGCCGAACGACGTGCCGGTGCACTTCGAGCTGAAGTCCCGCGACGTGGCGCACTCCTTCTGGATCCCGCAGTTCCTCCAGAAGCGCGACATGATCCCCGGCAAGACCAACCACCTCTACCTGACCCCCCAGGAGCTGGGCAGCTACGACGGCAAGTGCGCCGAGCTGTGCGGCGAGTACCACTCCGAGATGCTCTTCAACGTCGAGGTCGTGGACGAGGCCGAGTTCGTGGACCGCCTCGAGGAGATGGAGCCGGGTCAGGTGGGCGAAGAGTACAGCCGCAACCCCAACAACAACCCTGACGGCGCCGGGACGATGGAGCGCGATCTCCAGACCCCCCGCGGTGGAGGTAGCCACTGATGACCACTTACGAGTACGCAACGGATGAGGTGCGCTCACAGGCGCAGCCTCGTGTGGTGCCCCGTTCGCTGGGCAAGATCGTCGTCAGCTGGCTGACGACGACCGACCACAAGGTGCTCGGGTACATGTACCTGATCACGTCCTTCATCTTCTTCTGCATCGGCGGCGTCATGGCCCTCATGATCCGCGCGGAGCTCTTCGAGCCCGGCATGCAGATCCTGCAGACGAAGGAGCAGTACAACCAGCTGTTCACCATGCACGGCACGCTCATGCTGCTCATGTTCGCGACCCCGCTCTTCGTGGGCTTCGCCAACGTGCTGGTGCCGCTGCAGATCGGCGCTCCGGACGTGTCCTTCCCGCGTCTGAACGCCCTGGCGTTCTGGTTCTTCCTGTTCGGCTCGCTCATCGCGACCGCCGGCTTCCTCACCCCGCAGGGTGCGGCCTCGTTCGGCTGGTTCGCCTACGCCCCGCTCTCCAACACCACGTACTCGCCGGGCGTCGGCGGTGACCTCTGGGTGTTCGGTCTGGTCCTCCAGGGCTTCGGCACGATCATGGGCGGCGTCAACTTCATCACCACGATCCTGACGATGCGTGCTCCTGGCATGACGATGTGGCGCATGCCGATCTTCACCTGGAACACGCTCATCACCGGCATCCTGATCATGGTGGCGTTCCCGCCGTTTGCCTCCGCGCTCTTCGCGCTGGGCCTGGACCGTCGCTTCGGCGGCCACATCTTCAACCCGGAGAACGGCGGCGCCATCCTGTGGCAGCACCTCTTCTGGTTCTTCGGCCACCCCGAGGTGTACATCATCGCCCTGCCGTTCTTCGGCGTCGTGTCGGAGATCATCCCGGTGTTCTCCCGCAAGCCGATCTTCGGCTACAAGTCCATCGTGTTCGCGACGACGGCGATCGCCGCGCTCTCCGTGACGGTGTGGGCGCACCACATGTACGTGACCGGCGCCGTGCTCCTGCCGTTCTTCTCCGTGATGACCATGCTCATCGCGGTCCCGACCGGCGTGAAGTTCGTGAACTGGATCGGCACCATGTGGCGCGGTTCGATCACCTTCGAGACCCCGATGCTGTGGACGCTCGGCTTCATGGTCACCTTCCTGTTCGGTGGCCTGACCGGCGTCATCCTGGCGTCGCCGCCCCTGGACTTCCAGGTGTCCGACACGTACTTCGTCGTGGCGCACTTCCACTACGTCGTCTTCGGCACCGTGGTGTTCGCGATGTTCGCCGGCTTCTTCTTCTGGTGGCCGAAGTTCACCGGCAAGATGCTGAACGAGCGTCTCGGCAAGATCCAGTTCTGGATGCTGTTCGTGGGCTTCCACGGCACGTTCCTGATCCAGCACTGGCTCGGTGTCATCGGCATGCCCCGTCGCTACGCGGACTACATGGTGGAGGACAGCTTCCAGGCGATGAACGCGTTCTCCTCGGTGTTCTCCTTCGTTCTCGGCGCGTCGCTGATCCCGTTCTTCTGGAACGTCTACATCACCTCGCGCTATGGCAAGAAGGTCACCGTGGACGACCCGTGGGGCTTCGGCGCCTCGCTCGAGTGGACCACTTCGTGCCCGCCGCCGCGGCACAACTTCCACTCCCTGCCGCGCATCCGCTCCGAGCGTCCGGCGCTGGATCTGCACCACCCGGAGCTCTTCCCGCACTCGCCTCAGAACACGTCTGAGGCCTTCGGAGAGAAGGTCGCCCAGTGAAGGTCGCAGCCAACATCTTCTGGATCATCGGCCTGTTCTTCATCGCAGCCGCCACCCTCTACGGGTTCTGGGTCGAGTGGACCGAGTGGGCAGGCATCCCGGCCATCTACGCCGTGGGCGGGATGTCCTGGATGATCGCGTGGTACCTGAACGTCACCGAGCGGAAGTACGGCGTCGGGCCCGCCGATGATGCGGACGGCCAGATCGCCGACTACGCCGGCACCTACGGCACCTTCGCTCCCTGGAGCTGGTGGCCGCTGGGCCTCGGCCTGGCCTGCGCGATCATCGTGACCGGTCTGGCCGTCGGCTGGTGGATCTTCATCATCGGCGTCATCGCGGGCGCCTACTTCACCTTCGGGTGGGTCTACGAGTTCTCTCGGGGCAAGTACGCCCACTGACCCGACCGTCGTCGAACGCCGCAGGCCGGACCCCTTGGGGTCCGGCCTGCGGCGTTTTCATGCCGCGTGTGCTGCGGAGCGACACGGCGCCGTCGCGGGCAGCCAGCTCCTGCGCCGCGGGGCCGGTCACGGCGACCGGCCTACTCGCCGCTCGGGGGCCAGGCGTGGTGCCCGGGTGAAGGGTTCGCCTGGTGGCCCGTCCCGCTGTCTCGTGGTCTGCGTAGGCCCGGGCATCGACCGCCGCGCAGAGTCAGCGGCGCGCCAGGAGCGCCTCACCGCGCTGCCCATGACGACGTCTGCGTGCCGCGGCGGCACTTGAATGGGCCGTCCCGTCGCGCGTCCCGTTGATGCCCGTGCCCGCGACTCCTACGCCGCTCTCAGCGGCCGGAACGAGCCTCGTCACGTAGAGACCGGGCAGGGGAGTCGCACGGGGTGCAGGCCAGCAGGGCCGTCGCTTGTGACGGTCCACGTGGCGAGGTGAGGGTGACACTTTCGGTGGGCGCCGGACGAGGCCCCCTCCGCCCCCTCTGCACCGTCCGAGGGGGCGGGGCCGGCCCGGCCTCCGGAGAGCCCGTGGCCGCGTCCGCACGGGCACCTGCCACGCACTGTCGACAGCTCCTCGGTCAGGAAGAAAGGGCTGGCCGGTGGTTGCGGCGATGGGCCTCATCATCACCATCGGTGCATCGGTGCATCGGTGCATCGGTGCAGCGGAGTACGGCTTGGCTCTGCACCGGTGCCCACCATGTTGACCGTGACGCCGTGGCCTGCATCCGGGCCGTCGTCCATCTCGGGGCCCAGGGGTGGCGGATGGCCACCCTGCCGGGACAGCCCCCGCCGCCAGGACACACCGTCGGGCACGGGCCCGCGGCACCTGGGAGTCCGGAACCGGGCACGTGGCCGTCAGCAGGGGCCGGGCACGTCCCAGGCTGGCGGGAAACGCTGGGCAGGCCCACGGGGGTGGCCCGGGACCGGCGGGCCTGAACCCTTCGCCGTCCATGCGGGCCGATGCGCGCCGCGGCGTCGGGGCTGCTCAGGGCAGCGCGTCCTCGAGGTCACCCTGGGAACGTCGAAGGGCCCCACGCACCATGGTGCGTGGGGCCCTTCGTCAGGGAATCAGCCGCTCGGGATCAGCGATCCAGGTGAGGGGCGTGCGAGCCGTGCTCGAGCTCGACGGGGTGCTCCTCGTGGCCGTGCTGGCCGTGGGTGCGGGCCTCCACCAGCTCCTCGCGGGAGACCGGGGCGACGCGATCCTGGTAGAACATGCGGTTCAGGCCGGCACGGGCCTTCTCCAGCGTGCCCACCTTGCCGTTGCGGCCGGGGATGGCCGGCACCGGGCGACGGTCCTCGAAGGACACCAGGCGGTACAGCTCGTAGTCGGTGAGCTGGCGGTGGCGCTCATGGAAGCCGCCCTCGGGGGACATCTCGATGACGCCGGCCTCGTGGCCGTGGAGCACCAGCTCACGGTCCTTGCGCTGCAGGGACAGGCAGATGCGGCGGGTCACGATGAAGGCGATCACCGGGCCGAGGAAGAACAGCGCGCGCAGCACGTACAGCACGTCGTTCAGGGAGAGGTGGAAGTGGGTGGCGATGAGGTCCGAGGACGCGGCCGCCCACATGACGCAGTACCAGACGACGGCGGCCACGCCGATGCCCGTGCGGGCCGGGGCGTTGCGGGGACGGTCGAGCAGGTGGTGCTCGGTGTCGTCCTTGGTGATCCACCGCTCGATCCAGGGCCAGGCGCACATGCCGACGATCAGGGCGCCGACCGGGATCAGCGGCACGAGCACGCCCATGGGCAGGGACACCGAGGAGCCCCACGGCATCGGGATGTTCCAGAGGAAGGAGTAGTCGCCGATCATGCCCGGCATGAGGCGCAGGGCACCGTCGAACACGCCGATGTACCAGTCGGGCTGGGTGCCGGCCTGCACCGGGGACGGATCATACGGGCCGTAGTTCCAGTTGGCGTTGATCGTCACCGTGGAGGCGATGAGCGCGAGCACACCGAACACGATGAAGAAGAAGCCGCCGGCCTTGGCCGCGTACACGGGGCCCACCGGATAGCCGACCACGTTGTCCTCGGTGCGGCCCGGGCCCGGGTACTGGGTGTGCTTGTGCACGACGACCATGAACAGGTGGATGCCGATCAGCAGCAGGATGGCGGCCGGCACGATCATGATGTGCAGGGCATACAGGCGACCGATGACCGAGTGGCCGGGGAACTCGCCGCCGAAGAAGAAGGCGGAGAGGTACGAGCCGACCAGCGGCAGCGACTTCAGGATGCCGTCGATGATGCGCAGGCCGTTGCCGGAGAGCACCTCGTCGGGCAGGGAGTAGCCGGTGAAGCCGGCAGCCCAGCCGGCCATCAGCAGGAAGCAGCCGACCAGCCAGTTCAGCTCACGCGGGCGACGGAACGCGCCGGTGAAGAACACGCGCAGCATGTGCACGGACATGGCCGCCACGAACAGCAGCGCGGCCCAGTGGTGCAGCTGGCGCATGAACAGACCGCCGCGCACGTCGAACGAGATGTCGAGGGTCGATGCGTAGGCCGCGGACATCTCGATGCCGCGCAGCGGGGCGTAGGCCCCGTCGTAGACGACCTCTGACATGGAGGGATCGAAGAAGAGGGTGAGGAATGCGCCGGACAGCAGCAGGATGACGAAGCTGTACAGGGCGACCTCGCCGAACATGAACGTCCAGTGGTCCGGGAAGATCTTGCGGCCGAAGAACTTCACGATCGGCGACATGCCCATCCGGGTGTCGACGAAGTTGGCGATGCGGCCGGTCGTGGTCGCCGGCTGGAACTCATTCACGGTGGTGCTCATAGGTGTCAGCCACGCTCCCAGTAGACAGGCCCGACGGGCTCATGGAAATCGCTCTGGGCCACGAGGAAGCCCTCGTCGTCCACGGTGATCGGCAGCTGCGGCAGCGCGTGGCTGGCCGGGCCGAAGATGACCTTGCACTCCTGCGTCAGGTCGAAGGTCGACTGGTGGCAGGGGCAGAGCAGGTGGTGGGTGTGCTGCTCGTACAGGGCGATCGGGCAACCCACGTGCGTGCAGACCTTGGAGTAGGCGAAGATCCCGTCCACGTTCCAGTCCTCGCGGCCCGGGGTGATCTTCACCTTGGCGGGATCGAGACGCATGAGCAGGACGACGGCCTTGGCCTTCTGGTTGAGCTTGTCGTGGCCCAGGTCGTTCAGGCCGTCGGGGATGACGTGCACGGCGGAGCCGAGCGTGACGTCCGAGGCCTTGATGGGGGAGCCGGTGGGGTCGCGCACGAGGCGCACGCCCTCGGCCCACATGGAGTGGCGCAGACGCTCCGGACCGAAGTTCTGGGCTTCCTGGTCCGAGAAGTTGTCCGTGTCGTCCAGGTCGCGGAACACGGCGATGAACGGCAGGGGGGCCAGCAGGGCGGCGCCGATCAGGGTGTTGCGCAGCAGGGGGCGGCGCTTGATCTGCGACTCGTCCAGGATCTCGGAGATCATCCCGGTGGCGGCCACGCGGTCGGCCTCCGAGCGGATCTCATGACGGTCCTCGACGGTCTCGTGGTCCGGCATCAGGGTCTTGGCCCAGTGCACCACGCCGATGCCGATGCCGAACATGGCCAGGGCGGTGCCCAGGCCGAGCAGCAGGTTCTGCAGGTAGATCTTGCTGAACGCCTCACCGTTGCCGATCTGCCCCACGCCGAAGTAGCCGATGAAGAAGAGCACCGTGCCCAAGATGGAGATGAGGAACATGACCGAGACCTGACGCTCGGCGCGCTTCGCAGCCTTCGGATCCTCATCGGCCAGACGCGGACGGTGCGGAGGCAGGCCCGGGTTGTCGATCGCGTACCGGGGCGCGTCCTCGCCGGCGTGCTCGAGGGAACCCGAGCGGTGCTCGGTCCCTTCAAGGCCTTTCTCGCCCATATGTCCTGTTTCCTTTACTCGAGTGATGAATGTCGATGACGGGTGGTCGGCGCGCCTGCGCCGACGGGATCAGGAGGACCGGCTGGTGAGCCAGACCATGAAGCCGATGATCAGCGCCAGGCCCGCGGTCCAGATGAACAGGCCCTCGGAGACGGGGCCGAGCGAGCCGAGGGCGAGGCCGCCGGGGGAGCCCTGGTTCTCGATGGTCTTGAGGTACGCGATGATGTCGCGCTTGTCCTCGGGCTTGATGTTCGAGTCGGAGAACACCGGCATGTTCTGCGGGCCGGTCTCCATGGCCTCGTAGATGTGCTTCTCCTCCACGCCCTGCAGAGACGGGGCGTACTTGCCGCGGGTCAGCGCACCGCCGGCCGCAGCCGCGTTGTGGCACATGGCGCAGTTGATGCGGAACAGGTCGCCGCCGCGGGTGATGTCCACGTCCTCGTGGTTCACATCCAGGTACTCGTCCTCGGGGACGGCGGGGCCGGCACCCAGCGAGGCGACGTACGCGGCGAGCTGCGCCGTCTGCTCGTCGTTGAACTGGTTCGGCTTGACCTGGGCCTGCGGGCCGTTCATCTGCATCGGCATGCGGCCGGTGCCCACCTGGAAGTCGACGGAGGCGGCGCCGACACCGATCAGAGACGGGCCGGAGGGACCCCCCGCGGCACCCGTGCCGTGGCACGAGGCGCAGTTCGCGTTGAAGAGCTTCTCGCCCTCGGAGATGTCATCAGCCGAGGCGGCCGCGGTGACCTGCGTGGCCGCCTGCGCCTGGTTCACGGTGCTCGCGACGGAGTACAGTCCGCCGGTCACCAGGAGTCCCAGCAGGAGGAGCGCCAGCCCCATCAGGGGATGGCGTCGGTTCTGCGAAAGTGCCTTCACGGGGGTTTCCTATCGTTCTCTTCCGGGGCGGGCCGCTCATGCTGCCGGCCCGGGCCTGAAGTCGGTGCGGTGAGTGGGGGTCGTCTTACTTCAGGAAGTAGACGATGAAGAACAGGGCGATCCAGACGACGTCCACGAAGTGCCAGTAATAGGACACGACGATCGCCGACGTGGCCTCGTGGTGGCCGAAGCGGCGGGCCATGTAGGCGCGGCCGATGATGAAGAGGAACGCGATCAGGCCGCCGGTCACGTGGAGGGCGTGGAAGCCGGTGGTGATGTAGAACGCCGAGCCGTACGCGTTCGCCGCGACGGTCACACCCTCGGAGACGAGGACCGCGTACTCATAGGACTGCACCGCCACGAAGATCGAGCCCATGATGAAGGTCAGGATGAACCACTCGACCATGCCCCACTTGCCGAACTGCAGGAGGCCGCCGGTGCGGCGGGGCTGAAGGCGCTCGGCGGCGAGGACGCCGAACTGGGCGGTGACGGAGGAGAGGACCAGGATCGTCGTGTTCACCGCGGCGAGCGGGACGTTGAGGATCGCGGTGTGCTCGGCCCAGAGCTCCGGAGACGTGGAGCGCAGGGTGAAGTACATGGCGAAGAGCCCACCGAAGAACATGAGCTCGCTGGCGAGCCACACCATGGTCCCGACCTGCACCATGTTCGGCCGGCTCGGGAGCCCCGTGGTGGGCTGATGGAGAGTGGGGTTAGCTGTGGTCACCCAGCCATTATGGCCCCAAACACCGCCCGGGCGGTAAATCGAACGTACCGTGTCGCAGGACAGGTCGTCAGCACCGTCGGGGGGTTTCAGTGACAGTCGGTGGCTGGCGTCCAGGTGATGTCCAGGTTCCAAGCGATCGGTGCATGACATGGCGCGGTCCCGGGTGCGGCCGGGCCGCTAGGCTCAGTGCGTGAGCACCCCCGAGAACACCGCAGCAGTCCTGGGGACCTCCTGGCCGGAGGTCTTCCGCGCCCTCACCGTCGGCGAGGACCTCCGCGACCACGTCGCCGCGTGGGCCATGGGGGAGATGATGGCCGGCGATGCCACCGAGGGGCAGGTGGGCGGATTCCTCCTCGCCCTGGCCGCCAAGGGGGTGACGGTGCCGGAGCTGCGTGGCCTGACCGAGGCGATGGTGCAGGCGGCGAACCCGGTGCACGTGCCGGGGGAGACCCTGGACATCGTGGGCACGGGCGGCGACCGCCTGGGCACCGTGAACCTATCCACGATGTCCTCGCTCGTGGCCGCCGGTGCGGGCGCGCGGATCGTCAAGCACGGGAACCGAGGCGCCTCGTCCACCGCCGGCGCGGCCGATGTGATCGAAGCCCTCGGCGTGGACCTGTCCATGCCGGCCCGGAAGGCCGAGGAGTGCGCCGAGGCCGTGGGCATCACGTTCCTCTTCGCCCAGAACTACCACCCGTCCATGAAGTACGTGGCCCCGGTGCGCAAGCAGCTCGGCGTGCCCACCGTGTTCAACTTCCTCGGCCCCCTGAGCAACCCGGCTCAGGTCACCGCCCAGGCCCTGGGCTGCTCGAGCGAGGCCATGGTCCCGCTGCTCGCCCAGGTGCTCGCTGATCGGGGGGTGCGGGGCTTCGTCTTCCGCGGGGCGGACGGCCGGGACAAGATCACGACGTCGGGGCCGTCGACCGTCATGGAAGTCCGGGACGGCGTGACCACCCACGAGCTCGATCCCCGCGAGCTGGGCATCGACCTGGCCCCCGTTCAGGCCTTGGCCGGGCGGGACGGCACGTACAACGCGACCCTCGTCCGCGCTCTGCTGGCGGGGGAGAAGGGTCCGATCCGCGACGCCGTCCTCCTCAACGCGGCCGTGGGCCTGACGGCCTGGGACCGCGACGCGGACGCGCCGCTGATGGAGCGACTGGCGGCCAACATGGCGCGGGCCGCCGAGTCGATCGACTCCGGCGCCGCGCGTGACGTCCTGGACCGCTGGGTCGCCTTCTCCCGATCCTGATGGTGCGACGACGGGCCCTCCCCGGCGAGATGGGGCCCGTCGTGGAGAGGACGCTCAGGAGTCGAAGCCGAGCGCCCATCCCTCGCCGAGGTCCTCAGACGAGTAGGTCCGGAAGGCCAGCATGGTCTCGGTCTCCTGGATCCCGTCGACCTTGGAGAGGTGGTCGGCGATCACGTCGGCGAGGTCCTCGTAGCGGCGCACCTTGACCATCGCCACCAGGTCCCACGCGCCGGTCACGGAGTAGACCGACCCGACCCCCTCGAGCGCGGCGAGAGTCTCGGCGGTCTCCGGGATGCTGGATTTGTCGGTCTTGATCAAGACGATGGCGGTGACCACGGGCGGTCCTCATTTCCTCGATGCTGCGGGTCCGGTGTCCCCGACGATCCTAGCTGCGCGCCGGGCCCTCACCTCCGGGTGCGGCGCACCAGCCAGGCGGTCACTGCCCGGCGGCCCAGGAGCAGGACGCCCAGCACCCCGAGCGCCACGAGCACGAAGGACACCGGCGCACCACCGAGACCGAAGGCCACGCGCAGGACCATCCCGACCGCCACGGTCCCCAGCCAGACGATCACACCGTGGGGCCACACGCGGGCCCACGTCCGGTGTCCGGCGGTCACCCCGGTCATGAGCAGGAGGCCTGCCAGGAACGGCGCCGCCGCGACCAGCAGACCCAGCAGCCCGCGCTCCGTGGAGTGCTGCCCCTGACCCAGAGCCACGAAGAGGACGGTGAGCAGGAGGTCGACGGCAAGCGCAGGCAGGGCGCCGCGCGGGGCGCGATGCTCGGCGGGCACGACACGACGGGCGGTGGGGGAGGACGTCATGCATCCAGTCTGGCGCACCGAGACGTCCGGACGGAGCGTCCGGCCGAGGACGGCTCGGCAGACGGGCCCCACAACAAGACAGCGCCTTTGTCAGAGGTAGGCTCACTGCATGGTGTCCGTGCATCTGGTGCCCATCCGACCGACCGCCGCCACCGCTGACGACGCGCGGCGTCTGGCAGCCGCGCTGCTCGACGATCCTCGCCCGGACGCGGCTGTGACCGCGGCGGCGTGGCTTCTCGACGAATCCGGCCCGGGCACCGATGCGGCGTCGCACGACGGCGAGCTGGCCGTCGTCGTCGACGGCATGGCGGCCGCGGTCGGCTTGGCGCTGTGGGCCGTGCGGACCGGGTCCTGGGCGGTGCTGTTGGATCCCGAGGATGCCCTCGACAAGGATTCATCATTGTCGTACCTGACAACAGCCGAGCGGCGGCGGGCCCGGCGGGCACCGGGCCGACTCGTGCTGCCGGGCGGAGGTCGCGCGGACCGCGCCTCGGATGCCGGCCGAGAGGCTGATCTGCGCTGTGCGGAGGCCACCCTGCAGCTGGTCGCCGCGGTGGAACGGCGCCGGTCCGCTGATCAGCACGCGGCGGGACGGCTGGTCGAAGCCGGCGCCAGTCAGCGAGAGGCGGCGGCCGAACTCGGGATCAGCCAGCAGGCCGTCCATTCCCGGTTGCGACACGGGCTCTGGCACGAGAGCCGGACGGCGGTGGCGGCCGTCCTGCCGTTGCTGGACCGGCTGTCCACAGACCCGGGGGAGTGAATCGCCGGTACGCGGCGCCGGCGTCGACCGGCGCGACCTCCTGGGCCAGGTCCCGATGTGGCGCGTGCCGTGCAGGCGACCGTCCGAAGGGGAGGCGAAGAACGGGCTGGTTGACATAATGTACATTATCGGCGCACTGCGGAACGGTGGACAGGGCGCCCTCCGCGGCGGGTCTCGCGCGTAGCCTGGACCCATGACGATCATGACCGACCAGCGCGACCGCCCCCTGCACGCGACGATCGCCGTCGTCCTGGCCATCGCCACGGCGGGCTACCTGGCTCCATGGGCCGTCGCCGCCGTCCGTGGCCGTTCCAACGTGTGGGCGGTGTTCTGGGTGAACCTGCTCACCGGGTGGACCGTCCTCGGCTGGTGCATCGCGCTGTACATGTCGCTCACCAGCCATCGCCGGCTGCGGTCCTGGGGTCCGCGCGGCCTCTGACCGCGCGGACCGCCCCTCAGGTAAGACGCGCGACGACGGCCCGCACACCGTCTCCCTCGGCGATGAGGCACCGCGGGCCGTCGACGTCCGCCTCGCCCGTCTCCGACAGCTCGACCGGCACCTCGAGCTCCCCCGTCGCATCGGCGCCGATCACGCGGAGGGTGAGATCCGGGGCGCGCGTCTCGAGGTAGGTCCCGGACTCGTCATGCATCTCGAGCCGGGCCTGCGGGATCTCGCCGCGCACGGCGGCCGCGAGGATACGGCGCGCGTCCGGGTCGGTGGCGGCGTCCACGACCCAGCGGTGTCCCAGGACGGAGTGCTCCACCTCGGCCACGACGTCCCCCTCGGCGGGTGCGTCGCCTCGGTAGGCGAACGCAGTCTGGTAGAGCCGGTCCCCCACGCGCACGAGCATCGACTCGACGCCGATCTCGCCGGTGGGATCGTCGAACCGGTACGAGCCGACCTTCTCGGCGGTCACGTCCTCGGGCAGTCCGTGCGCCACGAGGCGGCGGCGGATCCATTCGGGCTTGTCCGGGTCCAGGCGTGCGGTGTAGATGAGAGCCATGCCCCGACCGTAGCCCCGACGTCGTCCGCCCGGGAGGGCCCGCCGGCCGGCGGCGCGGCTCAGCCCTGCACGGCCCGCACGGCGTGGTCCATGGCCCGGTAGGCGTCGAGCTCGCGGGCTTCGGCCGCCCCGCCGATCAGGCGCACCGCCTCCGGCGCGTAGCCCGCGGCCACGAGGTCCTCGACGAGATCCGTCTCGGACACCTGCCCGGCGCACACGACGACGTCCGTCACGTCCAGGGTCAGCGCCACGCGGGCCTCGGGGTCCTCCGGCGACGGCGCGGTCACGCGCAGACCGTCGGGGCCGACGCCCTCGTAGGTCACACCGGAGTGCAGCTGGACCCCGTGCTGCCGCAGCTCGGCGCGGTGCACCCAGCCGGTGGTGGGGCGCAGTCGGGCGCCGATCGGTCCGGGGCTGCGCTGGAGCAGGTGGACCTCGCGTCCCGGGTGGGCCGCGGCTGGCTTCGCCAGCTGGCCCGGCGTCTCCGAGGTCAGGGCCACGCCCCAGCGGGCCCGCCAGTGCTCCTGTGTCTCGGGTGTCCCGTCCGGCCGTTCCGTGCCGGCCGCCAGGGCCTCGGCGACATCCACGCCCACGCCGCCGGCGCCGATCACCGCGACGCGCGGGCCGACGTCGACATGTCCCAGGACCACGTCGTCGTACGCGTGGACGGCGGGCGCGCCCGGCTCCCCCGCCCCGGGCAGAGCGACGGGCCGCGGCCGCACGCCGGTGGTGAGGAGCACCTCGTCGTAGCCCGGCCGCCCATCGTCCGTGAGGAGTGTCTGTGCGGACACCTCCTCCCCGGTCACGAGCGTCACCCCGGATGCCGCCGCGCGGGCCGCCAGGTGCTCCAGCGCGGGACCGAACTCCTCCTTGCCGGGGATGCGCCGGGCGAGCCGGAACTGCCCGCCGGGCTCGGCGTGCCGGTCGAACAGGGTGACCTCGTGCCCGAACCGGGCCGCACGCTCCGCGGCCGTGAGGCCCGCCGGCCCGGCACCGACCACGGCGATCCGGCGCCGGCGGCCCAGGGCCACCGGGACGGGCGCGGCGTACTCCGGCTCCGTCTCCCGCCCGGCGCGGGGGTTCATCAGGCACGAGACCTTGGCCCCGGTGAACACGTGGTCGAGGCAGGCCTGGTTGCAGGCGATGCACGGGGTCAGGGTCCGAGCGCGCGGGTCGCTGATCGCGGCCATCCACTCGGGGTCCGCCAGCAGGGGCCGGGCCAGCCCGACGAGCGCGGCGGCCCCGGACGTCAGCGCCTCCTCCGCCTCGGCGGGGGTGGTCAGCCGGTTGGAGGCGATCACGGGGATGTCGACGGCGGCGGTCAGGTCAGCCGAGGCGGCGAGGAACGCGGCGCGCGGCACGGAGGTCACGATGGTCGGCACACGCGACTCGTGCCACCCGATGCCGGTCATCAGGACGTCCGCTCCGGCGGCCTCGAAGGCCCGGGCGGTGTCCGCGATCTCCGCGCGCGTCTGCCCGTCGGGGACCAGGTCCGCCGCCGAGGTGCGCACCGAGAGCACGCCGCGCTCCCCCAGCGCCTCGCGCACGGCCGCGACCACCGCCACCGGGAACCGGCGTCGGCGCTCGGCGTCACCCCCGTACTCGTCCGCGCGTCGGTTCGTCGCCGGGGCGAGGAACTGGTTGAGGAGGTAGCCCTCCGAGGCCATGATCTCCACGCCGTCGTATCCGGCCTCCAGGGCCAACGTGGCCGCGCGTGCGAACGCGTTCACGGTCCGCTCGATGTCCGCGGCCGTCATCTCCCGGGGCGTGTGCCGCGAGATCGGCGCTCGCACCGCGGAGGCCGAGACCAGGTCGGGGCTGGGGGCGTAGCGTCCCGCGTGCAGCAGCTGGGCGAGGATCCTGCCCCCGGCGGCGTGGACGGCGTCCGTGACGACGCGATGGGCGCGCGCGTCCTCCTCGCTGGCGAGCATCCCCCCGCCCAGCGTCACCGTGCCCTCCGGGACCACACCCAGGCCGCCGGTGACGATGAGCCCGACGCCGCCGCGTGCCCGCTCCGCGTAGAACGCCGCCAGCTGCGGCAGGTCGTCGTGCCGATCCTCCAGTCCCATGTGCATCGAGGCCATGACCACCCGGTTGGGCAGCCGGAGGGGGCCCAGAGTGATCGGCTGGAGCAGGGGCGAGACCGCGACGGGTGAAGATGTCATGCAGCTCACATTACCGGTCGGTAGCCCCCTCCTTCCAGGACCGCCTGGGGACACGCTGTGTCCGACGCCACTGCATAGGGCAGGATGGGGATCACACGTCGACGCGCGGCAGACCCGTCCGCGCACCCGACACGGAGGGGAGCGCACGCATGGAGTGGATCGAGGCGAACGCGGGCTGGCTGTGGCTGGTGCTGGCCGCCGGCCTGGCCGGCGTCGAGCTGCTGACCCTCGACCTCGTCTTCCTGATGATCGCCGCCGGGGCCGGCGCGGCGGGAGTGGTCGCGCTCGTGGGCGGCCCGCTGGCGCTCCAGCTCGCGGCGTTCGCCGCCGTCGCCCTGCTGATGCTCGCCGCCGTGCGCCCCGTCGCGCTGCGCCACCTGCGCAAGGACACCGGCGCCGGCGCCTCCTACCTGGACACGCTTCCGGGGCGCCGCGTCGCGGCCCAGGGCGCGATCACCGGCGACGCCGGCACGCTCGCCGTCGACGGCGACACCTGGTCCGCCCGCGTCGAGCCCGGGGCGCCCGAGGTCGCCCCCGGCGACGAGGTGACCGTCCTGCGCATCGACGGGGCCACCCTGGTGGTCCGCCCGCTCCCCCGCATCGACTGGGAGGCGGACGGCGCCTGAGCCGCCCCACGTCCTCGTTCCGACCGCACCGACCGCACCGACCGCACCGACCCCAGAAGAAGGGACCCCGATGGAAACCCTCATCGTCCTCGTCGTCCTCGCCGTCCTCGCGGCGGTGATCGTGGCCTCCTCGGTCAAGATCATCCCGCAGGCGCGGACGGCCAACATCGAACGCCTCGGCAAGTACAACCGCACGGCCGGCGCCGGGCTGACCCTGATCATCCCGTTCGTGGACCGCATGCTCCCGATGGTGGACATGCGCGAGCAGGTCGTCTCCTTCCCGCCCCAGCCGGTGATCACCGAGGACAACCTCGTCGTCTCCATCGACACGGTCGTCTACTTCCAGGTCACGGACGCCAAGGCCGCGACCTATGAGATCGCCAACTACATCCACGCGGTGGAGCAGCTCACCACCACCACCCTGCGCAACGTCGTGGGCGGCATGAACCTCGAGGAGGCCCTGACCTCTCGCGACTCCATCAACTCCCAGCTGCGCGGCGTGCTGGACGACGCCACCACGCGCTGGGGCCTGCGGGTCTCGCGGGTGGAGCTCAAGGCCATCGACCCGCCCATGTCCATCCAGGACTCGATGGAGAAGCAGATGCGCGCCGAGCGCGACCGCCGCGCCGCCATCCTCACCGCCGAGGGCACGAAGCAGGCCGCCATCCTCACGGCCGAGGGCGAGCGCCAGTCCCAGATCCTCTCCGCCGAGGGCGAGGCTCAGGCCCGCGTGCTGCGCGCCAACGCCGAGGCGGAGGCGATCGAGGTGGTCTTCGACGCCATCCACTCCGGCGGCGCCGACTCCGAGGTCCTGGCCTACCAGTACCTGCAGTCCCTGCCCAAGATCGCCGACGGCCAGGCCAACACCATGTTCGTGGTCCCCGCCGAGCTCACCCGCGCCCTGCAGGGCCTCGGTGAGGCGTTCGCCCCCGGCGACGGCGACCGCCCCGCCCCGGAGCACGCACCCCGGCGTCGGGACTCCGGGGACCGCGCGGGCGAGTCGGGAGCCGAGCACGCCGGCGTCACCCCGGAGCGCGCGCGGCGGCCGCGTGGGTCCCGGCCCACCACCGCGGACGCCCTGCGCGCCAGCGGCGTCATGGACGCGATGACCGCCGGCGCGGTGACGGCGGAGGACATGCCGCAGACCTCGCTCGACGAGGCCCTGGCCACCCCGCAGGAGATCGAGCCCGACCCGTCGGCCGGCCGCACCCCCGGCACCCGCCCGGCCGGCGAGGCGGACGGGAATGCTGTGGGACACTGAATGGTTCCATCAGTGAGGACGACCCGCCGCGCCTCGATCGGCCCGCGCCCCCGCGCGGGCCTCGGCGCGGCCTGACGAGGAGGAAACGTGAGCGATCGCAGCCTGCGGGGCATGCGCCTGGGCGCGCAGTCCCTGGAGTCCGAGGCCGGCGTCGAGCCCGCCGCCCGGCAGCGGGTGGAGTACCGCACGGAGGACGGCGAGCAGGTGTTCGTGACCTTCTCCGTGGAGGCGGACGTGCCGGCCACCTGGACCTCGAAGACCGGCAAGGAGGCGTTCCTCGTCAGCGGCGAGAAGCCGGCTGAGACCGAGGGCAAGCCCGTGCGCACCCACTGGGACATGCTGCGCGAGCGCCGCAGCCTCGAGGAGCTGGAGGAGACCTACAAGATCCAGCTCAACAAGCTGCGCGCCAGCCGCGGCGAGGACGTCGACGCCTGACCCGCCGCTCCCCCATGCATGACGGGGCCGGATCCGCCATGGATCCGGCCCCGTCGTCGTTCGGGGGCTGTGCGCCTCAGAGGCCGAGGCGGGCGCGCAGGCCCTCCCAGCGCGCGGCCAGGCCCCACCGGGTCACGTTGACCACGGCCTCGCCGATGATGCCGCCGCTCATCTTGGACTCGCCGAGCTCACGCTCCACGAACGTGATCGGGACCTCGACGATCCGCTTGCCGAGGCGGGCCGTGCGGAAGGTCATGTCCACCTGGAACCCGTAGCCCTTGGACTCGATCGCGTCCAGGTCGATCGCACGGAGCGTGTCGGCCCGGTAGGCGCGGTAGCCCGCCGTGATGTCCGTCAGGTCGAGGCCGAGCATGATCCGCGGGTACAGGGACCCGGCCCACGAGATCATCTTGCGGGAGGTCGGCCAGTTCACCATCTTGCCGCCCGGCACGCGGCGCGAGCCGATCACCAGGTCCGCGGTGCGGACGGCCTCCAGCAGGCGCGGCAGCTGCTCGGGCTGGTGCGAGCCGTCCGCGTCCATCTCGACCAGGACGTCGTAGCCGCGCTCCAGGCCCCAGCGGAACCCGGCGATGTAGGCGCCGCCCAGGCCGTCCTTGGTGGTGCGGTGCAGCACGTGCACGGAGGGGTCCTCGGCGGCGCGGGCGTCGGCCCAGTCGCCGGTGCCGTCCGGGGAGGCGTCGTCCACCACGAGAACGTCGGACTCCGGGACGGCGTCACGGAGTCGGCCGAGGGTCAGCGGCAGCGACTCGATCTCGTTGTACGTGGGGATGATGGTCAGCACGCGCATGTGCGGTTCTCGCCTTCCGGCCGGGGTCGTGGGGGCGGCCCGCCGGTCGGACGGGCCATCGCATCCGTTCGAGTATAGGAAGCGGAGGTCTCAGGCCGGCGTCGCGCCATCGCGCGCGTCGCGGGCCACGTCCTCCGCGGCGATCCGGCCGTCCACCCAGGTGGCCCGCCAGCGGGGCAGGGCGGTCTCGGCGTCGAGGGCCGGCAGCAGCGGCGTGCCGGCCCGGGTGTCCGTGCTCCATGCCGCCACCCGGCCGTCCGGCGACTGCACGGCCACCGCGTCCGCGTCCCAGACGCCGAACACGGCCGGGGCCGACACGCTCAGGCGCGGGGCGACGGACAGGCCTGCCGCCGGAGCGTCGGGCAGCGCGCGCAGCGGGGTGCGGGTCGCGGCGGCGAAGGCGGAGCGGGCGGAGATGCGCTCGTCCGGGTCGGGGTGGGACAGCGCCGACCGGACGGCGGCCCACGGGTCCCCGGCCGGGCCGGCGCCCAGGCACACGGAGACGGCGTCGGCCAGCAGGCTCGCCACCGGGGCGTGCAGCACGCCGTCCGCGTCGGGGACGACGGTGGCGCTGACTCCGGCGGCGGCCAGGAAGGCGCGGTCCACGGCGGTGACGGAGTGGGTGACCACGAGCCGATGGCGCACGCGGCCCAGGGCGGCGGTGCCGAGTTCCTCCGCGACCGAGCGCAGGGCGGTCAGGGCCACGTCCTGGGCGGCGGGCCCGGCGTCCGCACCGCCGTCGGGGACGAGGTAGGCCTGCTCCCCCGCCTGGGTCGAGGCCGTCAGGAGACCGGCGAGCGTGGCGGGGTCGGTGTCGGCCCCGACGGGCAGCCACACCCCGGCCGCCTCGGCGTCCACGCGGTCCGCGTGCCGGTAGACGACGGTCTGGACGTCCTCGTCGGCGGGCGCGGCGCCCGTGTCCTCGGGCCCGGCCAGGACCGTCACGACGGCGGTGCCGCGGCTCAGCGCGTCCCGCGCGTCCGCGGGCCGGGCCAGCGGCTCGACGAACACGGGCACGACGACGGCGCCGTCGAGGTCCCGCCGTTCGTCACCCGGGTCGGCCACGCGGTCCGCGGAGTCGTCCGCGCCGAGCCAGGCGATCACCCCGTCCCGGACCAGCAGCGCCTGTGCGTACGGGTCCGTCGTCGAGTGGATGATGCCGTGGGTCAACAGGTGTGCGCTCACCCGCCCACCCTAGCCCGTGTCAGTCCTCGTCCGCGCGGGGCGCCGAGGCCGCCGGCAGCGAGGTGGCCACGACGCCGCGGGAGACGAGGTCCGCGGCCCGGCGGCAGGCCCGGCTGCGACGGGCGTCCCCGGGGACGTTGGCCAGCTGGTCCAGCACGTCGATGACCTGCCGCGCCCAGCGGACGAAGTCGCCCGCGGCGAGGTCCGCGCCCTCGAGGGTGCGGCGCAGGGTGGCCCCCCGCACCCAGCGATGCATGGGCGCCACCAGGCCGGGGTCCGTCCGGGGCGTGGGCTCGAGCCGTGCCTGGGCCTCGTCCGTGCGCAGGCGCTCCTCGATGCGCTCGGCGGCCTCCGCGACGCGTCCGAGCCGGGGGGTCGGCATCGGGACCAGTCCGGGCTCGGTCTCCCCCTTGCCCTGGTACACGAGCAGCGCGGCGACGGCGGCCCACTCCTCCGGCGTCAGGCCGTCCGTGGCCGGATCCTGCAGCACCAGGGAGGTGAACAGGTCCCGCTCGCCGTAGATCCGGCGCAGGGCCTCGCCGCGCTCCGTGAGCGCCGCACGGGGCGAGGACGCGTCCTCCTGGACGTAGCCGTAGGCGCGCAGCAGAGCGACCACGCGGTCGAACGTGCGGGCGATGGTGTTGGTGCGGCCCGCGATGCGCTCCCGCAGGACGAAGACCTCCCGCCGCATGGCCCACCAGCGGTCGCCCCAGCGGGCGTGCTCCTCGCGGTCCTGGCAGCCGTGGCACGGGTGGCGGCGCAGCGCCCGGCGCAGCTCCTCGACCCGGGGCGCGGCCGGGTCCTCCCGGAGGCGGAAGCCCGCCGTGCGGCGGCCTCCGGCGGGCGGGCGGCCCGTGCGCACGGCCTCGCGCATGAGGGCGGCGACGTCCTTGCGCTGCGTGGGCGTCTTCACCTGCACCACCTGGGGCAGGGCGGCGCCCGCCACCGGCTCGACCGGCCCGGCGACGTCGTCCACCGTGATGCGGCGCAGCTGCGCCTTGTCCGTGACGACGCCGACGCGCGGGTTCTGGGGGTTGCCGGCGGGGAACACGACGACGGCCCGTCCGAGCGAGCGGCCGGCGTCGAGTTCGACGACGTCCCCGACCGCGAGGTTCGCGAGCGAGTCCTTCACGGCTGCCAGGTGGGCTCGACGGCGCCCCTGCGAGCCGGACTTCTCCGCGGCAGCGAGCTCCTTGCGCAGGGTGAGGTATTCGGCGAAGTCGCCGAGGTGACACTGCATGGCCTCCTCGTACTTCTCGAGGCTGGCCTGCTTCGAGCGGACTTCGCGGGCCAGCCCCACCACGGAGCGGTCCGCCTGGAACTGGGCGAACGAGGACTCGAGGATGCCCCGCGCCCGCTCCGCGCCGACCTGCGCCAGCAGGTTCGCGGACATGTTGTAGGTGGGCCGGAACGAGGAGTGCAGCGGGTAGGTGCGGCGCGAGGCCAGGCCCGCGACGGCGGCCGGGTCCAGCCCGGGACGCCACATCACCACGGCGTGGCCCTCGACGTCGATGCCGCGGCGGCCCGCCCGGCCCGTCAGCTGGGTGTACTCCCCCGGCGTGATGTCGACGTGGTTCTCGCCGTTGAACTTGACCAGCTTCTCGATCACGACGGAGCGGGCCGGCATGTTGATGCCGAGGGCGAGGGTCTCCGTGGCGAACACGGCCTTGAGCGCGCCGGCGGCGAACAGGTCCTCGACGGCCTCCTTGAACGGGGGCAGCATGCCGGCGTGGTGGGCCGCGAAGCCCCGGGACAGGCCGTCCCGCCACGCCCAGAACCCGAGGATCTCCAGGTCCTCGACGGGCAGCAGACGCGCCGCCTCCTCGACCCGCTCGGCCACGAGCGCCTTCTCCCGCGCCGTGGTGAGGTCGAGCCCGGCCCGGAGGCACTGTTCCACGGCGGCGTCGCAGCCGGTCCGGGAGAAGATGAAGGTGATGCACGGCAGCAGCCCGTCGCGGTCGAGGGCCCGGATCATCTCCGGGCGCGACGTGGACAGCCGCGGTCCGCGCCGCTGGCCGCCGTCGTGACCGCCCGGCCGACCGGAGACCGGCCGCTCCCGGTCCAGCGCGGAGGAGCCGGTCCGGCCTCGGCCGCCGTCGCGACCCGTGCGCCGACCGCCCCTGGCCCGCCCCTTCGGGACGCCCCCGCGCCCGTCGCGGTGCTGCTGCCGCCCGGGGCGCCCCCAGTCGGCGCGCTGGAACCGGCGCTCGGCCTCCTCCCCCAGGCGCTTGAGCTCGGGGTTGAGCAGGGCCTCCCCGTCCCGGTCCGCGGTGTCCTCGAAGGCGATGTCCTCGGCGAACAGGTCGTAGAGCCGGCCCCCGGCCATGACGTGCTGCCACAGCGGCACCGGCCGGTGTTCGGAGACGATCACGGTGGTGGCGCCCCGGACCGTGTCGAGCCAGGCGCCGAACTCCTCGGCGTTGGACACCGTGGCGGACAGGGAGATCAGCTGCACGTGCTCGGGCAGGTGGATGATGACCTCCTCCCACACCGGGCCCCGGAACCGGTCGGCGAGGTAGTGGACCTCGTCCATGACGACGAAGCCGAGGTCGATGAGGGTGTCCGACTGCGCGTACAGCATGTTGCGCAGCACCTCGGTGGTCATCACGACGACGGGCGCGTCCGGATTGATGGAGGTGTCCCCCGTGAGCAGGCCGACGTTCTCCGCGCCGTGCACGCGGGCGAGGTCCGCGTGCTTCTGGTTGCTGAGGGCCTTGATGGGGGTGGTGTAGAACGCCTTCGTGCCGCGGGCCAGGGCCAGATGGACGGCGAACTCGCCGACCACTGTCTTTCCGGCGCCGGTGGGCGCCGCGACGAGGACGCCGTGGCCGTCCTCGACCTCGGCGCACGCGCGGCGCTGGAAGTCGTCGAGGGGGAAGCCCACGCGTGCGGCGAACCGGCCGAGCTCGGAGCCGGCGTGGTGCCGGGCCGCCCGGGCACGGGCGTAGCGCTCCGCCGGGCTCAGCTCGGGCTCGTCGTGCGGGGTCGCGGACGCGGGATGGTGGGCCATGGCCCCACCCTACTGGCGGGTCCGGACACCGTCGTGCTCGTGCGTCCGGGCGCGAGGGCTGCGGCGGGCGCCGCTCAGATCTGATCGAGCGGCTTCGGGCCTGCGGCGAGCTCCGCCTCGACGTCCATCTCGCGCTGGCCCTGCCGACGGTCGCGACGCCGGTCGCCCCACAGGCACAGGACGATGGCCACGCCGAAGAGGACGACGAGCGGGATCGCCATGTAGAACATGGAGATGGCGTCCGCACCGGGGGCGGCGATCGCGGCGATCAGCATGATCACGAAGACGGTGATGCGCCAGTGGTGGACGATCGTGCGGCCCGGCAGGATGCCGAGCATGTTCAGTCCCACCAGCAGCACCGGCAGCACCATGGCCACGCCGAACGCGAGGTAGAGACGCGTGACGAAGCTGATGTACACCGACGCCGTCGGGAGGTTCGCGCCGCCCTCGGGAGTGAAGCCCACGAAGAACTGGACGGCCTGCGGCATCACGAGCCACCCCAGCGCGATGCCGAAGATGAACAGGGGCACGGCCGCGGCGATGAAGCCCAGGGCGTACTTCTTCTCGGCCTTCTTCAGACCCGGCACGATGAATGCCCAGATCTGGTAGAGCCAGACCGGGCTGGACAGGATGAGCCCGATGAACAGGCTGACCTTGAGCATGAGGTCGAACGGCGAGGCCACCGTGTCATAGGCGACGGCCGCCGTGTGTCCCTGGCTGGCGATCTCCTTGACCGGGCGGAACAGCTCCGCCATGACCGGCTGGTAGACGAGGAAGCCGACCACCATGCCGACCGCGACGGCGAGTCCCGACTTCAGCAGTCGGTTGCGCAGCTCCGTGAGGTGCTCGCGCAGCGGCATCTCGCCGGTGGGGTTGTCCCGCCGCTTCCGGCGGCGCCGGGTGCGGCGGGCGACCTCGTCGACCTCGGTCATCGGGTGGGGGTCCTTCCGGCTCAGCGCGGGTCGCGCGGGTCGGTCTCGTCACGCTCGACGACGCGGCCCTCGACCGGCTCGTCCGCGGCGGTGGAGCCGGCGCCGGAGCGCTCGTCCGTGGTGCCCTTGCCCTCGGTGCGCATCTGCTTCACCTCGGAGGAGAAGATGCGCATCGACTGGCCGAGGTTGCGGGCCATCGCGGGCAGCTTCGGCGCCGCGAAGAGCAGGATCGCGAGCAGGATGATGATGACGAGCTGCCAGCCCTGGAGTCCAGCCATGATGAGGGGTCCTTTCGATGGGGTTCCGGGGTCAAGGCTACCGCGCCGGCAGGGCCGCGAGGGCATCGCCCAGCGCGTCCGCCACGGACGTCCGGAGGTCGGCGGGGGCCAGCACCTGGACGGCTCCGCCGTGGCGTCCGACCAGCGCGGCGGCCACGCCGGCGTCGGTCAGATGCACCCGGGTGAGCCGGTCGCCGTCGGGCAGGTCGGCCTGGGCGTCCGGGCGGTAGCCGGCGGCCGCGTCGCGGACGGGATGGGCCCAGCGCAGCAGCACGGGCACCCCCGCGGCGTCGTCGGGGTGGACCCGCCAGCGTGCGGGCCGGGCCCGGGGCGCGAACGTCTCCCCCGTGGGTGCGGGCGCGCTGATCCGGTCCACCCGGAACACCCGGTGGTCCTCGGCGCGACGACACCACGCCTGCAGGTAGAGGCGCGCCCCGTCCTGCACCAGGGCCAGCGGCTCCACGTCCCGCTCGGTGAGGGCGTCGGCATGCACGGAGCGGTAGGTCAGGTGGACGACGGTCCGCTCCGCCACGGCGGCCAGCAGGGTGCGCACCGTCGCGGGGTCCACGGCCACGTCCCAGTGGGCGGCGACGGCGACCGGGGGCTCGCCGGCGGTGTGCGCCTCGGCCTCCCGGAGCGCGGCGTCGTCCGCGTCGTCCGCGTCGTCCGCGTCCGGGGCCCCCGCGTCCAGGACCGCGGCGCGGATCCGGCGCTGAGCGGAGCGGGCGGCCTCGCGGTCGGCCTCGTCCAGCACCGGCAGGTCCGCGACCGTCTGCAGGGCGGCGACGAGGCTGTGCGCCTCGGGGCGCGTCAGCCGCACGGGACCGGCCAGGTCGGCGGCGCGCTCCACGTGGACGCGGCCGGCCACCTCCGCCACCTCGAACTGGAAGCCGGGGAAGTCGCGCTCGGGCATGCCGCAGTAGCGCAGCGTCTCGAGGTCGGCGTCGAGGCGTTCGTCGGTGATCCCGAGACGCGCGCGCAGCTCCGCCCGGTCCACCCCGCCGGCCCGGTTGGCCAGCCCCACGATGTCCAGCAGGCGGCCCACGAGGTCCTCGCTCGAGTCGCGGGCGCGACGTCGGACGGGCGCGGCGAGCGCCACCTCGAGCAGGGCCGGGTCGGCGGGGCCGGCGTGGGCGGCCACCGCGGCGGCCAGGCCCGCGCGGACGCGGTCCGTCAGGTCCGGGTGCGCGGCCGAGGGCACGGCGAGGCCCAGCAGGCCGCCGATCTCCGCGGCGAGGCCGTCCTCGCGCGGTCCGGCCGGGGCCTCCCAGAGCTCCCAGCCGGGTCCCGGTGCGGCGCCGTCCTCGGCGCGGGGCTCGGCGGGCTCACCGACCGCGCGGACGCCCTGACCCCGGCCGGGCGCGAGCCACACCCGGACCCGCTCGGCGTCGGCCTGCCCGGCCAGGCGCGCCACGAGGCCGGCGTGGTCGTGGTCCTCGGGACGGCCGGGGGCGTCCGTCGCCCGCTCGAGGCGGCGCGGCTCCCCCTCCATCCGGGTGAGCCGGAAGCTGCGCTCGGCGCCGCGGTCGAGGTCCCAGCCGGTGAGGTACCAGCGGCCGCGCACGAGGGTGAGGAACCAGGCCCGCACGGTGCGCCGGGTGGCCCGCCCCCGCGCGTCGCGGTAGGGGAAGCGCAGCACGGCCTCGTCGGCCACGGCCTGGGTGAGGGCCTCGAGCCGGGGGTCGGCCCGGGGCATGAGGGTGTGGTACCCGGCCAGCTCGTCGTCGCCCGTGAGGTCGGTGGCCGGCTGGAACAGCAGGCCCACGGCGCGGACGACGTCGGCGCGCAGCGGCGAGTCGCCCCACAGGCGCCGCGCCCGCACGAGGGCGCGGCGCTCGTCCACGGTCAGGTCGAGGTCGCGCAGCAGCAGCGCGTCGCGGACGACGCGGTGCCGCACCCCCGCCTCGTCCTCGTCGAAGCCGGCGGGTTCGAGGGTCTCCAGCGGGACCCCCACGGCGCGCAGCACGCGGCGGTCCCGCTGGAAGAGCTTCTCGAAGGCGGCGTCCGTGAGCCCCTCGTAGCCGACGACCTGCCGTCGGATCCGGTCACGCTCGAGGCCGTGCGGTGCCGAGAGCAGCAGCCACAGCAGCGAGATGATGCGCTCGGCGGCCTCGTCGCCGGCGCGCCGCGGGGCGGGTGGGGTCACGGGGCCCGGGGTCAGTCGACCGAGACGAGGTCGCAGACGAAGATGAGCGTCTCGTTCGGCCCGATCGCGGAGCCGGCGCCGCGGGCGCCGTAGCCCAGGTGCGGCGGGATCTCGAGGCGGCGGCGGCCGCCGACCTTCATGCCGAGCAGGCCCTGGTCCCAGCCGGCGATGACCTGGCCGACGCCGACGGTCAGGGGCAGCGGGGTGCCGCGGTTCCACGAGGCGTCGAACTCCTCGCCGGTGGACCAGGCCACGCCCACGTAGTGGACCTGCACGCGGGAGCCGGCCTCGACGGCCGGGCCGGAGCCCTCGATCAGGTCCTCCACCACGAGCTCGGTGGGCGGGGTCTCGCCCGGGAAGTCGATCTCGGGCTTGGTGCGGTCGTAGTCGCGCTGTCCGAAGGACACGGTGCTCTCCTCTTGGGTTCTCGTGGACGGGGTCAGTTCGCCGACGGGGTGGCGGACACCTGGGCGTCCAGGATGTCCACGACGAACAGCAGGGGCTCGTTCTCGCCGATGGCCGGCGGGCTGCCCTGCTCACCGTAGGCCTTCTCGGCCGGGATCGACAGGAGGACGCGCGAGCCCACCTTCTGGCCGGCCAGACCCTCCTTCCAGCCCTCGATGACCTGGTTGAGGGAGAACGTGATGGCCTGGCCCGTCTCCCAGGACGAGTCGAAGACCTCGCCGTCGGACCACGTCACGCCCTCGTACTGCACGGTCACGGTGTCGTCCGCGCCGACCTCGCGGCCCTCGCCCTCGATCAGGGGCTGGACCACCAGCTCCTGGGGCGCCTCGCCGTCGGGCTTCGCGATGCTCGGCCGGCCGCTCTGCTCGTCCACGGTGACGTCGGGCAGGCGCTCGTCCCGCTCGGTCACCTCCTCGCCCTCGGCCTGCTTCGGCAGGATGGCGTCGATCTTGTAGACGAACAGCTGGGCGGGCTGCGTCTGGGTGGGGGGGGAGGCGCTCGGCGACGCGCTCTCGGTCTGCGGGACGGGGACGTCGTACTCGGGGCTGTACGCGGCGACGATCGTGCCGGCGCCGTTGCCCACCAGCATCTCGTGGATCTCCGGGTTCATGGACTTGAGCTGGTCGTCCACGGGCACGGCCTCCGGTTCGCCGCTGAAGTTCTCGGCGACCACCTCGCCGCTGGCCGGATCGACGACGGCGATCGACATCTTCAGGACGTCGCCCTCCTGCACCTGCTCCCCCTCGCCGGCGGTCAGCACGCGCGTGGTGGGCTGGTCGGTGTCGATCTCCCCGTCGATCTCGACCGTCGGCGCCCCGCTGTCGCCCTCCGTGAAGGTGACACCCGTCAGGGCGTCCGGCTCCCCCTGGCCCTCGCCGACGGCCGCCCGCTCGGGGGCGGCCGACGTGGAGGCCGACGCGGTGTCGCTGTGGGGCTGGTCCGCGCCGTCGTCGCCGGTGGCGCAGGCGGTGGCCAGCATCAGGCCCGCGGCGCCGAGGGACAGCAGCGGCAGCAGGCGGCGACGGCGGCGGGCCGTCGGGGGCTGGGGGGTCTCGAACGAACTCATGCGGGTCACCCTAACGGCGCGTCCTGGGCGTGCGCTGTCAGGCGATTCGCCCGAACAGCCGGTCGACGGCGGCCGACGACGTGTCGAACGGGTCCTTCGTCACGATCGCGTGCAGCGGATGGTCGGTGAGCTTCAGGGTCGTCCAGTCGACGGCGTAGTCCAGGCCGCGCTCCCGGGCGCGGGCCACGAAGTCCGCGCGCACGCGGGCCCGGGTGGTGGGCGGGGCGGTCTCCACGGCGGACCGGGCGGCGTCCTCGGGCAGCAGGCGCGCGACGGCGCCGCGCCGCAGCAGCATGCGGAACAGCCCCCGGTCGGGGTCGATGTCGTGGAAGGCCAGGTCCAGCTGGGCGAGGCGGGGCGCGTCCCAGCCCAGGTCGTGGTGGGCCCGGTAGTCCTCCAGCAGGCGCAGCTTGATCGCCCAGTCGATGCGGTCCTCGATGCGGGACCGGTCACCGGTGCGGACGGCGTCGAGCACCTCGCCCCACAGGGTGAGGATCTCCCCCACCCGGTCGTGGTGGGCACCCTCCGCGGCGACGAAGGCGCGGGCCCGCTCGAGGTAGTGCTCCTGCAGCTCGAGGGCGGAGGCCTCCCCCTCCCGGAGCGCGATGCGGGCCGTGCCGGTGAGGTCGTGGGAGATCTGCCGCACCGCACGGGTGGGGTGGGCGACGACGCGGTCCCCGAGCGGGAAGCCCGCCTCGATCATCCGCAGCAGCAGGTCGGTGGTGCCGAAGCGCAGCAGGTGGGTGTGCTCGGAGAGGTTCGTGTCCCCCACGATCACGTGGAGGCGCCGGTACTCGGAGGCGTCCGCGTGCGGCTCGTCCCGCGTGTTGATGATCGGCCGGGACCGCGTGGTGGAGGAGGACACGCCGTCCTGCACGAAGTCGGCGCGCTGGGAGAACGCGAAGTGGGCCGGGCCCTCGCCCTCGGGCCACGTGCCGGCGGGCACGACGCGGCCCGCGCCCACGAGGATCTGCCGGGAGACGAGGAACGGGACGAGCGCCTCGGTGAGCCGCCGGTACTCGGTGCGCCGGCGCAGCAGGTAGTTCTCGTGGGAGCCGTAGGAGCTGCCCGAGGAGTCGGCGTTGTTGCGGTAGAGGTGGATCCGGCCGCCGACCCCGTCCGCGGCCATGCGCTCCTCGGCCTGGACCACGAGGTCGTGCAGCAGCAGGTCCCCCGCCCCGTCCGAGGCGATGAGCTCGTCGAGCGTCGAGCACTCGGCGGTCGCGTACTCGGGGTGGGACCCGACGTCGAGATAGAGCCGGGAGCCGTTGGACACGAACACGTTCGAGGACCGCCCCCACTCGACCACGGGCCGGAAGAGGTAGCGGACGACCTCTTCGGGGCTGAGCGGGCGCCCCTGCGGGTTCCAGTGCTGGACGCCGTACTCCGTCTCCAGCCCGAAGATCCGGCGGGCGCGGTCCGCGTCGGTCACTGGCCGCCCTTCTGGACGAAGCCCTTGACGAACTCCTCGGCGTTGGACTCCAGCACCGAGTCGATCTCGTCCAGCAGGCTGTCCAGGCCCTGGTCCTGGGCCGCGGGCTTCACGTGCGCCTGGCCCGCCGCGGCGCCGGTCTCGTCGTCGCCGCCGGACGGGCGTGGGCGGATCTGCTCCCGGGACATGGTGGCCTCCTCGTGCGTCGACGCGGGTCGGTGTGCTCCGTCCGCGTCCACCCATCCTGCCCCACGCGCGGGCCACGTTTCAGCCCCACGTCCCCGGGTTGCCCCGCGCTGGCAGGATGGGGGCATGCGTCTGTGGACCCTTCACCCCCGCCACCTCGACCGTCAGGGCCTGACGGGCGCCTGGCGCGAGGCCCTGCTCGCGCAGGCCGTCCTGGCCGGCCGCACGCGCGGGTATCGGGACCACCCGCAGCTGCTGAGGTTCCGGGAGCACCCGGACCCGTCCGGCGCGATCGGCGCGTTCCTCTCCGGCCTCGAGGCCGAGGCCACGGCGCGCGGCTATCGCTTCGACCACTCCCGGATCGACCGGCCGTGCCCCGCCCCCGACGGCGCGGTGCGCATCCCGCCCGCCGGTCTCGCACCGATCCCGGCCACCACGGGCCAGCGCGACCTGGAGTGGCGTCACCTGTGCGCCAAGCTGGCCGCGCGCAGCCCCGCCTGGCTCGAACGGTGGTCGGACACGCCCGTCCCCGACGTGCACCCGCTGTTCACGATCGTCCCGGGGCCGGTCGCCTCCTGGGAGCGCGCCTGAGGGCGGGCCGCGGTCGGGCCCGGTCTGGCACGGTGGGCGCATGATCCGCGACGAGAGCATCGAGAGCTATCTGGGGCGCCTCGCCTCCGGCGAGCCCACCCCCGGCGGCGGCGCGACGGGCGCGCTCGCGGTCGCCGAGGGCGCCGGACTGCTGGCCATGGCGGCCCGGTTCAGCGCGGCCGAGGAGGACGCCCGGGCATCGGAGGGCCTGATCGCGGCGTGCCTCGGCCTCGCCGACGGCGACGAGCGGGGCTTCGGCGCCGTGGCCGAGGCGTTCGGGCTGCCCCGCGACACCCCGGAGGACCGGGCCCGGCGCTCGGCCGCGATCCAGGCCGCCCTGGCCGAGGCCGTCCGGCCGCCCCGCGGGATCGTCGACGTCGCCGAGCGTGCGCTGGACCTGGCCGAGCGTGTGCTGGACGCGGCGAACCCGAACGTGCTCTCCGACGTCGGTGCGGCGCTCGGCTGCGTCCGGGGCGGCCTCACCGCCGCCGCGGTCACCCTCGAGACCAACCTGGGCCCCCTCCGCGACGAGGGCCTGGAGGGCGTCCTGCGCACCGACGTCGACCGGGCGGACCGTCTCGTCGCGCGGGCGGACGCCCTGCTGGGCCGCGTGCGCGCGGCCGTCGCGGGCTGAGCGCCCGCCCTCGCCTCAGGCCCGCGCGCCGAACAGCGGCGGCAGCGTGGCCACGAGCGCCTCGTCGTCGGGCCGGGGCGCGGCGGCGTCCTCCCACCAGCCGGGCAGGTCCACGGCGGCGCCGACCAGCGGCTCGGCCAGGTGCAGCCGGTGCACCCGCTCCCCCGCCCCGCGCAGCAGCAGCGTCTCCCACGCGGCGCCGGCCACGCGGTCACCGTGGCGGCCCACGAGGTTGCCGCGGGTCCACGCGCGGGTGGCCCGCGGCGGCGTGGCGACGGCGGCACGGATCTCCGCCTCGTCGGCGAGCGTCCGGAGGGCGCCGGCGGCCACGAGGCGGCGGTGCAGGGAGCGGGCCGGGCGCAGGTCGGCGTACTGCAGGTCCACCATCGCGAGGCGGGGGTCGGTCCAGTCCGCGCCCGTGCGGGCCCGCAGGCCCTCGAGGACGCGCAGCTTGGCCGCCCAGTCGGCGCGGTCGCTCAGGGACAGCGGATCCGCGGTGGCGTCGTCGAGGTCGATGGCCCAGGCCTCCAGCACCTCGCGCGTCTGCGGATCCGTCACCCCGAAGGCGGCGCAGTGGGCGCGGGCCGCGTCCAGGTAGGACCGCAGGATCTGCAGCCCGGTCCAGTGCCGGCGCACGGGGCCGTCCGCGGTGCGTTCGAGCAGCGGCACCGTGGCCCGCAGGCCCGGGTCGTGGCTGATCGTCTGCAACGCGGCCACCGGGTCGTCCAGGGTGAGCCGGGGCGCGGTCCCGGCCTCGGCCATCGCGAGGACGAGCGCGGTCATGCCCATCCGCAGCCACGTGGCGTGCTGGCTCAGCGTCGCGTCGCCGATGATCACGTGGAGCCGGCGGTAGGCCTCGGGACGGGCGTGCGGCTCATCCCGCGTGTTGACGATCGGCCGGTGGATCGTGGTCTCCAGCCCCACGGGCTCCTCGAAGTAGTCGGCCCGCTGGGACAGCTGGAAGCCCGGCCGCTCCCCCGCCGGGCCGAGTCCCACGCGGCCCGCGCCCACGAGCACCTGCCGTGCCGCGAAGAACGGCAGCAGGACGGCGGTGAGCTCCTCGAAGTCGAGGGACCGGGCCACGAGGTAGTTCTCGTGCGCGCCGTAGGACTGGCCCTTGCCGTCCACGTTGTTCTTGTAGACCAGCACCTCCGGGGCGCCGTCGGCCTGGCCGATGTGCTCGGCCGCCGCCTGGGCGACCAGGTCCCCGGCGGCGTCCCAGACCATGGCATCCCGCGGGGTGGTCGTCTCCGGCGACGAGTACTCCGGGTGGGCGTGGTCCACGTACCAGCGCGCGCCGTTGGCCAGCACGGTGGACAGCAGCAGGTGCACGGGCTCCCCGTCCGGGCCCACGAGCGCCTCGTCGGTCAGCTGCGAGGGATGCGCCGCCGAACGCGGCAGCCGCCAGCCGCGCGCGTCCACGAGCGGCGACTCCCCCGTGTAGTCCCACTCCGTGCCGGCCACCGTCGAGCCGGACCGGGTCACCAGGTCCGCGTACGCGTTCACGAGCTCGACCGAGAGCACGCTGTGGTGCGCCCCCGGGTTGGCCGGCGCGTGGATGCCGAACTCGGTCTCCGTGCCCATCACCCGGTGCACGCCCCAGCCGGCGGCGTCCCGCCCGTTCGGGGGCACGGCCGCGCCGTGGAACAGCCGGCGCTGGCCCTCGAAGGCGGGGGTCGGGCCGACGTCGACGGCGACGGCCCGGGTGAAGCCGTCCGCGGCCCCGCGGCCGAACGCGCTCATGCCCCGACCCCCCGGACCATGCGCAGCGAGCGCAGCCGAGGACCGCGCCAGCCGGAGGTGCGCGCCCACTCGGCGGGCGCGACCGTGGCCAGCAGGTCCGTCTGGTCCTCCAGCACCGCGGCCACGGCCTCGCGCAGGTGGCCCTCGCGGACGCCGAGCGCGGCCGGGGCCTGGCCGGCGGCCAGGTAGTCGCGCACCGCGTGCCGCTTGGCGCGGTCCACGACGTCGGCCACCACGGCGCCCGAGACGAGGTCGGCCAGGTGCAGGGCGTGGGTCGTGCCGGACACGTCCGTCAGCTCCGCCAGCGCGGTGTCCGCGCCGCGGTCGTAGAGGGCGGCGACCGTCCGGGCGATGAGCGTCGCGCGGGCCGCGTCCGCGGAGCCGGCCGCGACGACGTCGTCGGCGTGCAGGGGCACGTCTACGGTGAGGTGCTTGGCCATGATCTCCGCGGCGCCGTCGGCGTCGGGACGGTCCACGCGGATCTTCACGTCCAGTCGGCCGGGGCGGAGCACGGCCGGGTCGATCATGTCCTCGCGGTTGGAGGCGCCGATGACGATCACGTTCTCGAGGGCCTCGACGCCGTCGATCTCGGTGAGCAGCTGCGGGACGATCGTGGTCTCCACGTCCGAGGAGACGCCGGAGCCGCGCGTGCGGAACAGCGACTCCATCTCGTCGAAGAAGATGACCACGGGGAAGCCGGCGTCGGCCTTCTCGCGGGCCCGGTCGAAGATGACGCGGATCTGCCGCTCGGTCTCGCCCACGTACTTGTTCAGCAGCTCGGGTCCCTTGACGTTGAGGAAGAACGAGCGCTCGCCGTCCGCGCTGCGGGCCGAGAGGGCGTTGGCCACGGCCTTGGCGAGCATGGTCTTGCCGGTGCCGGGCGGGCCGTACAGCATGATCCCCTTGGGGGCGCGCAGGCCGTGCTCGCGGTAGACCTCGGGGTGCAGGAACGGGATCTCGACGGCCTCGCGGATCCGGTCGATCTGCGGGCCGAGGCCGCCGATGTCCTCGAACGTGACGTCCGGGACCTCTTCCAGCAGCACCTCGTCCACCTCGGACAGCTCGACCCGCCGCAGCGCCCATTCGACGCGGGCGTCCACGGTGACGGCGTCCCCGTGGCGCAGGTCGACGCCCTCCAGCGCGGGCGCGCGCCGCACCACGCGCTCCTCGTCCGCCGTGCCGGCCAGGACGAGGCCGCCGTCGGGCAGCGCCTCCTTGACGCGCAGCAGCTGACCCGACCCCGTGCCCGGGGCGACGCCGACGATCGAGCTGGACTCGTCCAGCAGCACCTGGGCGCCGGGGGTGAGGCGGGCGGCGTCGAGCAGCGGGGAGACCGTCACGCGCAGCCGCCGGCCGTTCTGCACGACGTCCGCTCCCCCGCGCACCACGGCGCCGGTCTCCACGCCCTCCTCGGGCTCGCGCGGGGCGTGGACGGCCTCGAGGGTGGCGAAGGTGAACGGCGGATGCGTGACGGCGTCCAGGTTCTCCTTGAGCGTCGTGATCTCGGCGCGCGTGGCCTCGAGCAGCTCGACCATGCGCCGGTTGTTGCGGGCGGCCGTCTGCGTCTGGGCCTCGGCCGCCCGACGGCGTTCGCTCAGGCCGGCGGCGTGCCGCTGGGCGGACTGCAGCTGGTGCCGCAGCCGTTCGGCCTCGGCCTGGGATTGCCGCAGCAGCTCCCGCGCCTCGGCGAGGCGCTGCTCGGCGTGCTCCGTGCCTGATTGCGCGTGGTGGTCCACCGGTGCTCCGTCCACTCAGTCCTGCTCCCCGGTCGGGGTCCTCCCACCGTACGCGTCCACGCCCTGCTCGGCGGCGCGTGACCGCGCGGCCATGAGGCGGGCCTCCTTCGCCGCCTTGCGCGCCTTCTTGTCCGTGACCGGCCGTTCGCCGAGGGCCTCGGGCGTCCACCGGGCCTCGTCGGCCGGCTGCCAGGCCTCGACGTCCTCGGCCTTGAACTCGGAGACCTTGGAGCGCTTCTTCAGGCGCAGCGCCTCCTCGCCCGAGGCCAGGCGGCGGGCCGTGAGGAGGAAGCCGGTGTGCGCGACCATGCGGTGGTCGGGGCGCACGGCGAGCCCGTCCAGGTGCCAGCCGCGCACGAGGGTCTCGTTGGCCTCGACCTGCGTGAAGCGGCCCGAGTCCCGGATGGCCTCGGCCACGCGGGAGAGCTGGGTGGCGGTGGCCACGTAGTTCAGCCACACACCGCCGGGGGCCAGGACCTCGGCGACGGCGTCGAGGCATTCCCAGGGGGCCAGCATGTCCAGGACCACCCGGTCCACGGAGCCCGGCTCGTGGACCTTGGGCATCTCCTCCTGCGCGTCGCCGAGGTGCACCGACCAGGCGGGGTGCTCGGCGCCGAAGAAGGCCTCCACATTGGCCCGGGCGACGTCCGCGAACTCCGGGCGGCGCTCGTAGGAGTGCAGGCGACCGTGGTCGCCCACGGCGCGCAGCAGGGACATGGACAGGGCGCCGGAGCCCACGCCGGCCTCGACCACGACGGCGCCCGGGAAGATGTCCGCCTGCTGCACGATCTGCGCCGCGTCCTTCGGGTAGACCACCGTGGCGCCGCGGGGCATGGACAGGACGAAGTCGTTCAGCAGGGGGCGCAGCACCTGGTACGGCTGGCCGGCCGAGTTCTCGACCACGACGCCCTCGAAGCCGCCGATCAGGTCGTCGTGCCGCAGCACGCCCTGGTAGCTGTGGAACTCCCCGCCGGGCAGCAGGGTGATCGTGTTGAGGCGGCCCTTCGCGTCCTTGATCTGCACGCGCTGGCCGGCCCGCAGGGGGCCGCGGCGCGCGCTCACGCCGGTGGGTTCGGTCATGGGGGGCTCCTTCGGTTCAGGGACGCCGCGTCGCGTCGACGGCGGCGAGGATCGTCTCGCGGGGCACCACGGAGCGCACGAGGCCGTGCGCGTCGGTCAGCACCCACACGGGGGTCTGGGGGTCGGCCAGGCGGGCGGCCAGGTCGGGACCGGCGGCGGGGACGTCGTCGCGGACGAGGACGGCCTCCGGGGCCAGCGCGACGGCGACCGCGGCCAGGGCGGTGGTCGTGCGGCGCGCCGGGGTCAGGCCCGCCGCGGCCGTGAGGTCCAGCACGCCGCGGGGCCGACCGGCCCCGTCCACGGCCACGACGGCGCGGCGGCCGCCGTCCGCCTGGGCCAGGGCCTCGGCGACGCTGAGGTGCTCGGGCAGGGCGATGGCGGGCGCCTCGACCTGCTCGAGCCGCAGGGCCTCCAGCCGGCGGCTCCAGCGCCCGTGGCGCACGGCGTCGTCCGCGCCCCGCCACAGGGTGAGGGCGACCCAGGCCACCAGGAGGACGACGAACAGGTCCGGCGCGCGGCCCGCGAGGGTCGGGGGGCCGAGCACCGCCGCGAGGACGCCCACCGCGACGACGCGCCCGGCCCAGCCGGCCGCCTCGACGCCACGGGCCCGGGAGCCGGTGGCGGCCCAGACGGCGGACTCGACCATGCGGCCGCCGTCGAGCGGGGTGCCCGGCAGCGCGTTGAACGCGGCCAGGAGGAGGTTGGCCCACACCGTGACCTCGAGCAGCAGGGCGGGAACGGACGGGCCGGGCACGGCGCGGGCCGCCAGATGGGCGAGGCCCGCGAGCACGAGGTTCGCGGCGGGGCCGGCCATCGCGGTGAGGACCGTGTCCAGCGGTCGAGCGGACGGGCTGCGGAACTGGGTGTGCCCGCCCCACAGGGTGAGCGCGATCTCCTCGGTGCGCTGGCCGAAGGCGCGGCCGGTGAGGGCGTGGGCGGCCTCGTGGACCAGGACGGAGAGGGCCAGGAGCACGGCGTACCCCAGGGCGACCCCGTAGGCGACGCTGCCGATCGCGGGCAGCGCGCGCTGGATCTGCGGGCCGAACGCGAGGGTGATGACCGCGGCGATCAGGAGCCAGGACCAGGACAGGCGCACCGGCGCGCCGGCGATCGTGCCCAGCCGGACGGAGGCGGGCCCGCTCATCCGGCCCCGTCCGCCCCGGGCCCGCGCGCGGCGGCGATCCGGCGGACCGCGGCGAGGTCGGCCGGCGTGCGGCCGGCGAGCGTCGTCCACTCGACGGTCGCGAGCCCTGCCGGCAGCGGCAGCACGCTGGGCACGCCGACCGTCGGCAGGCCCGCGGCCACGGCCGCGCCGACGCCCACCGGGGAGTCCTCGACCGCCACACAGTCGGCGGCCGTCAGCCCCGGTGTCCGCTCGGCCAGCAGCTGCAGGCCCAGCCGGTACGCCTCCGGGTCGGGCTTGCCCCGGGAGACCATGTCCCCCGAGACGACGACGTCCAGCGTGCCCGCCGGCGCCCGCTCGGCCAGCGCGCGGGCCAGCGGGGCATGGGACATCGTCACGAGGGCGCCCGGCACGCCGGCCTCGGCGAGCGCGACGAGCAGCTCCCGGGCGCCCGGCCGCCACGGCACCCCGCTGACGACCCCCTGGACGACCTCGTCCATCGTCAGGTCGATGATCCGCTGCACGGGCAGGTCCAGCCCGGCCTCCTGCAGACGGCGCGCTCCCTCGTCGAGGGGGCGTCCCACGAGGGAGGCGGCCAGGTCCTCCGACCAGGTGCCGCCGTGCTCGACCACCAGCCGACGCTGGACGGCGTTCCACAGGGGCTCGGTGTCCACGAGGGTGCCGTCCATGTCCCACAGGACGGCGCGCGGCAGGCGGCGGGCACGGTCGTCCGGGGCGGGCGCGGGGTGGCGGGGCATGGAGTGCATCCTATCGAGCGCCGCCGCCGGGGTGTGCGGGGCGGGTCGCGGGCCGTGGCCCCGTCGTCGGGCCGTGTCTAGGCTGGCCGCCATGACCGACGCTACCTCCGAGGACCAGCCGGACGACGTCCTGGGCCCGCTGCGGACCCACCTGACGGCGACCGTGGACGAGCTCGAGGCCGGGCGGCGGGCCCCCACGGTCCTGTTGCTGGCCTTCGAGGGGTGGAACGACGCCGGGGAGGCCGCGACCGGGGCCCTGGGCGCGCTGCGGGAGCAGTGGGACGCGGCGGACGCGGGACGGGTGTGCGACGGCGAGTTCTACGACTACCAGGTCACTCGACCCCTGGTCCGGCGCGACGCCGACGGGCTGGGGACGCTGGACTGGCCGGCGGTCACCCTGCACGAGGCGCTCCTGGACCGTGAGGGTCGGCCCGTCGCGGGCGAGGCTGCCCCGCCGGACGGGGTGCGTGTGCTCCTCGCCGTCGGCGTGGAGCCGAACGTGCGGTGGCGCGCGTTCCTCGAGGAGCTGTTCACGGCGGCCGACGCGCGTGACGTGGACGCCGTCGTGACGCTGGGCGCGCTGCTGGCGGACGTGCCCCACACCCGGCCCCTGCGCGCCCGCCCGACCTCGCCGCTCGTGGACGTGCGGGTGGCCGTCGGCGCGGACCGTCCGGTCTACGAGGGGCCCACCGGGATCATCGGCGTCATCGCGGACGAGGCCGCGCGCCGCGGCCTGCCGAGCCTCTCGCTGTGGGGGACGGTGCCCCACTACGTGGCCCAGGCGCCCTCCCCCAAGACGCTGCTCGGGCTGGTCGAGGCGGTCGAGGACCTGCTGCACGTGAGCGTGTCCACGCGCGGGCTCGAGGACGACGCGAGGGCCTGGCAGCGCGGCGTGGACGAGCTGGCCGCCGAGGACCCCGACGTCGCCGCCTACGTCCGGCAGCTCGAGGAGGCCCAGGACACCCAGCAGCTGCCGGAGGCCTCGGGCGAGTCGATCGCGCGGGAGTTCGAGCGCTATCTGCGCGGGCGCGGCGGACGCTGACGCCCGGCCGCGCCCGGCGGGGTCAGCGCAGGCGCAGACCCAGCAGCGCCGCCACGACGTCGACCACCGGCAGCGGGTCGGCGGCGGCCTCGGCCAGGCCCGGCAGGGTGCCGGCCGCCCATGCGTCGATGGCCTCCAGCGCGCGGGGGGCGTCGAGGTCGTCCGAGAGCGCCGCGTGCACCGCGTCCAGCACGGCGACGCCGGCGGCGGCATGCGGTCCGTCCAGGGCGGCGCGCCAACGGGCCACCCGCGCCTGGGCGTCGGCCAGCACCTGCTCGGACCACTCCCAGTCCGACCGGTAGTGGTGCGCGAGGATCGCCGCGCGGACGGCCACCGGCTCGACGCCCCGCGCCCGCAGGCGGGAGACGAGTTCGAGGTTGCCGAGGGACTTGGACATCTTCTCGCCGTCCAGGGCCACCATGCCGGTGTGCGCGTAGGTGTGCGCGAGCGGCAGGCCGTCGACGGCGGTGGCGTGCGCGGCGGAGAACTCGTGGTGCGGGAACCGCAGGTCGGAGCCGCCGCCCTGCACCGTGAACGGAGCCGGCAGGTGGGCCCGGGAGATCACGGAGCACTCGATGTGCCAGCCGGGCCGGCCGGAGCCGAGCGACCGCCCGTCCCAGGCCGGCTCGCCCTCGCGGTGCACACGCCACAGCAGCGGGTCCAGCGGGTCGCGCTTGCCGGGGCGGTCGGGATCGCCTCCCCGCTCCGGGAACACCGCGGCCATCTCGTCCAGGCCCATCGCGGAGACCTGCCCGAGACGCCAGTCGGTCGCGGACTGGGCCGCGCGGACGTCGAAATAGACGTCCCCGTCGGGCTCGCCGTCGCCGCCCGGCACGCGGTAGGCCCGGCCCGCCGCCAGCATCGTCTCGACGGCGTCCACCACCAGGCCCACCGCCTCGGTCGCGCCGACGTAGTGGTCCGGGGCGAGCACCTCGAGGGCGGCCATGTCCGCACGGAACAGGTCGGTCTGCTCCTCGGCGAGCGCGCGCCAGTCGACGCCGGTCGCCTCGGCCCGCTCGAGCAGGGGGTCGTCCACGTCGGTCACGTTCTGGACGTAGGCGACCTCGAGACCGGCCGCGCGCCAGTAGCGGTGCAGCAGGTCGAAGGCCACGTAGGTGCTCGCGTGGCCGAGGTGCGTCGCGTCGTACGGGGTGATCCCGCAGACGTACAGCGAGGCGCGCTGGGCGTCGTTGCCCGGATGCCGGGTCCGTCCCGTGGCGGTGTCGTGCAGCCGCAGCCGGTCGGGGCGGCTCGGCACGGCGGGCGGGGCGGGGGTGCTCCAGGACTTCACGGGACTCCTCACATCGGGGTGGTTCGGCGGTGCCGGGCCGTCATGCCCGGCGGCGGGAGCGGGCTCAGGCGTTGATGACGCCCGCGCCCAGCAGGGCGAACAGGACGCCGCCCAGGAGGATGCGGTACCAGACGAACGGCAGATACGAGTTGGTGCTGATGAAGCGCATGAGCCAGGCGATGACCGCGTAGGCCACCACGAAGGCGATCGCGGTCGCGACCAGCGTCTCCCCCATGCCGTACGGACCCTGCGTGCCGGGATCGGTGAGCGAGGTGTACAGCTTGTACAGGCCGGAGGCGAACACGGCGGGCACCGCCAGCAGGAACGCGTAGCGGGTGGCGGCGGGCCGGGTGTAGCCCATGGCCAGGCCGGCCGCGATGGTGCCGCCGGAGCGCGAGACGCCCGGGATCAGCGCGAGGGCCTGGGCCAGGCCGTAGAGGACGCCGTCCCGCACGGTGAGCTTCTCGAGCGGCTTGGTCTGACGGCCGAGCCGGTCCGCCAGGGCGAGCAGGACGCCGAACACGATGAGCATGGTCGCCGTGATCCACAGCGAGCGGAACTCCGTGTCGATCCAGTCCTCCAGCAGCAGGCCCAGGACCGCGATCGGGATCGAGCCCACGATGATCAGCCAGCCCATGCGCGCATCGGGGTCCGAATGCGGGATCCGCCCCGTGACCGCGGCGCACCACCGGCCGATGATGCGGGTGATGTCGCGCCAGAAGTAGATGAGGACCGCCAGCTCCGTGCCGAGCTGCGTGATGGCCGTGAAGGCCGCCCCCGGGTCGGTCGCGGAGGGCAGGAACTCGCCCACGATGCGGATGTGGGCGGAGGAGGAGATGGGCAGGAACTCCGTGAGGCCCTGCACCAGGCCCAGGATGATGGCTTCGATCCACGTCACGGAGGGTCACTGTACGCCACGGCCCCGGGTGGGAACCCGGGGCCGTGCGATCCGTCACGAGCAGGACGGTCAGTCGTCGTCGTCCTCGTCGTCGAAGAGGTCGAGCGGGGTGACCTCCTCGGTGTCCGCGTACAGGGCGTCCTCGTAGGCCTCGAAGGCGTCGGCCACGGCGAAGAAGGCGGCTTCGACGGCGGGGTCATCCTCGCCCCGCTTGTTCTGCGCGGCCACGAGGTGTTCGTTCAGGGCGGTGGTGAGGGCCTCGAGGGCCATGCGGGCGTCAGAGCTCATGGGTGAACGGTAACCCGGTGGCCGGTGACGCGGCCAGGGGTGGGCCGTACGGGACCGGCCGCCGGACCCGACGCCGTCTGCCAGGATGGGCGGGTGCGTGAACAGCTGATGTCCTCGACCCTCGACGCGATCTCCCGCGGACAGAAGTGGGAGTACCTGGTGATGACGGTCGCCGCCCACGAGTCCCTCGCCGACGCCCGACGGCGCCTCGTGGAGCACGCGGAGTACGGCCAATGGGAGCTGCAGCGCTCCGTGCACTACCGCGACGGGGCGCGCCGCTACTGGATGCGCCGCCGGGTGATGCGCGTGGCCTCGACCCTGCAGACCCTCTGAGGCGCGGGCGCGACGACGCCGCCCCGGCCGTCGTCGCCGCCCGCGGCCCGGATCAGCGCGGCTCCAGCATCCGCTCGAGCACCCGGCAGCCGAACTCGAGCGCGTCCACGGGCACCCGCTCGTCGATGCCGTGGAACAGGGACGTGAAGGCCAGGTCGGCGGGCAGGCGCATGGGCGCGAAGCCGTAGCCGGTGATGCCCAGCCGGGAGAGGGACTTGTTGTCCGTGCCCCCGCCGAGCATGAACGGCAGCACCTGGGCCTCGGGGTCCTCCGCCTGCAGCGAGGCGATCATCAGCTCCACCAGGTCCCCGGAGAAGGGGGTCTCCAGGGCGACGTCCCGGTGCTCGGGTGCGATGGTCACGTCCGGGCCGGCGAGCTCGGCGATCGTGGCGAGGGCGGACTCCTCCTCCCCGGGGATCAGGCGCACGTCCACGGTGCCGGTGGCCGAGGACGGGATGACGTTGTGCTTGTAGCCGGCGGTCAGCCCCGTCGGGTTGGACGAGGTGCGCAGGGTGCCGGCCACCCAGGACCGGGCCTGCCCGAGCGCGTCGAGCTGCGGCGTCGGGTCCGCCTCGTCGAAGTCGACGCCCATGATCTCCGCCACCTGTTCGAGCAGCGCGCGCGTGGTCTTGGTGTACACGAGCGGCCACTCGTGCCCGCCGATGCGGGTCATGGCGCCGGCCAGCCGGGTGACCGCGTTGTCCGGGTGCGGGGCCGAGCCGTGCCCGGGGGCGCCCTGTGCGGTGAGGTTCAGCCAGGCGAGCCCCTTCTCCGCGGTCTGCACGAGGTAGGCGCGCGAGCCGTGCACCTCCGTGGAGAAGCCGCCCACCTCGGAGATCGCCTCGGTGCACCCGTCGAACACCTCGGGGTGGTGGTCCACAACCCAGCGTGCGCCGTAGACGCCGCCGGCCTCCTCGTCGGCGAAGAACGCGACCGTCAGGGGGCGCCGCGGCCGGCGGCCCGTGCGGGCCAGGTGCAGCAGCACCGCGAGCACCATGGCGTCCATGCCCTTCATGTCCACGGCGCCGCGCCCCCAGATCATGCCGTCCTTGAGCTCGGCGCCGAACGGGTCCACGCTCCACTCGTCCGCCTCGGCGGGGACCACGTCCGTGTGCCCGTGGATGACGAGCCCCGGCGCCTCCGGATCCCAGCCCGGCAGATGCCCGACGACGGAGACCCGGCCCGGCGCCGACTCGAAGAAGCGGGGGGTCATCCCCGCCTCGGCCATGAGCCGGGCGCAGTACTCCGCGGCCTCGGGCTCACCGACGGAGACGTTGCCCCCGCGGTTGGTCGTGTCGATCCGGATGAGGTCGCGGCAGATCTCCACGACGCGGTCCTCGGGGCGCGAGCGGGCGGGGTTCACGATGTTCTCGACCATGGTTTTGAGCCTAGCCCGAACCCGTGCTATCTTTCTCAAGTTGCCCGGAGCGGGACGGACCGGACAGGGCCGGAACGCGGTGGGCGACGGAGCCTCTCCCAGGGTTCCACCGATGAGCGCGAGTGGCGGAATTGGTAGACGCGCAGCGTTGAGGTCGCTGTGTCCGCAAGGACGTGGGGGTTCAAGTCCCCCCTCGCGCACCGCTCGTCGAGCAGCAGGGCCCCGGTCGTCACGACCGGGGCCCTGCGCGTTCCCCCGTCCGGCGTCCCCTCTAGAGTGGTGTCCGTGCGACGGCAGGCGCCGTCGGTGGAACCGCACGACGGCATGGAGGACCCGATGGCCCTGGAAGCCCCCGCACTGCTGCATCGGCTCGCGCGAGCCCACGGGGTGCAGCCCGAGTACGTCGGGCAGGACGGCTCGGCCCAGACCGTGCCGGACGAGGCCCTCGTGAAGGTGCTCGCCGCCCTCGGGGTGTCGGTCCGACCGGACGGGGTCGCCGCTCTGGCCGAGGCGGTGGAGGAGGCGGAGACGGCCCCCTGGCGGGACGTGCTCCCGCCCACCGTGGCCGCCCGGTCCGGTCACCGCCTGTCCGTGCCGTGCCACGTGGCCGCAGGGGAGCCGGTCGCGGCCCGCGTGCACACGGAGGACGGGCAGACCCTCGACGTGAGCGTGAGCGAGCCGGTGTCCGAGGTCCGCCTGGTCGACGGCGTCGAACGCGAGCGCGTCCACGTGCAGATCCCCGCCGACCTCGCCCCGGGCTGGCACCGGCTGGAGGTGACCAGCGGCTCCGGCTCCACCGCCTCCGCGGTCCTGGTCTGCGCCCCGACCCGGCTGAGCACGCCGCGTCCCTTCCTCGAGCGCCGCGGCTGGGGCGCGGCCGCGCAGGGCTACTCGGTGACCTCGGCGGACTCGTGGGGCATCGGAGACGCGGCGGACATGGCGTCCCTGGCCGAGATCGTCGCCCGGCACGGTGCCGACTTCCTGCTGCTGCACCCCCTGCACGCGGTCGAGCCCGGCCCCCATCCGGCGGACTCCCCCTACTCCCCCGTCTCCCGTCGGTTCCTCTCGGCGCTGATCGTGCACGTGCCCTCGATCCCCGAGTTCGCCGACCTGCCCGCCGCGGAGCAGGCGGAGCTGCGGTCGGCCGGCGCCCGCGTCCAGGCGGAGCTGGAGCGCACCGGCCGGATCGATCGGGCCGCCGTCGCCGCCGTCCTGTGGCCCGCGCTGCGCCGCGTGCACGAGGTGCCCCGCTCCCCCGAGCGCGAGGCCGCCTACGCGCGGTTCCGCGCCGAGGCCGGCCCGGGCCTGGACGACTTCGCCCTCTGGTCCGTCCTGCGCCTGGACGGCGACGGCACCGGGCCCGATCTCGCCGACCCGGCCTGGGCGCCGGGCGGGGTCGAGGCCGAGCGGGTCCGCGTCGAACGCGCGACCGACGTCGACCTGCACCGCTGGGTGCAGTGGATCGCCGCCGAGCAGCTCGCCGGCGTGCACCAGCGGGCCCGGGCGGCCGGCATGCGCATGGGCGTCATGGTGGACCTGGCGGTCGGGGCGACCCGCGAGACCGCGGACGCGTGGATGCTCGGGGACGTGCTGGTGCCGACCATGTCCGTCGGCGCGCCGCCCGAGCTGTTCAACCAGCTGGGCCAGGACTGGTCACAGCACCCCTGGCATCCGCGCCGCCTGGCCGAGACCGGCTACGCCGCGTTCCGGGACATGCTGCGCACGGTGCTGCGCGGCGCGGGCGGCATCCGCATGGACCACGTCCTGGGGCTGTTCCGCCTGTGGTGGATCCCGGAGGGCGCCGGTGCCACCCAGGGCGCGTACGTCGAGTACGACCACGAGGCGATGCTCGCCGTGCTCACGCTCGAGGCCGAGCGGGCCGGCGTCGTCGTGGTGGGCGAGGACCTCGGCACGTTCGAGCCGTGGGTGCAGCGCCGCCTGGCCGAGGCCGGCGTGCTCGGCACGTCGATCCTCTGGTTCGAGCAGGAGGACGGCGAGCCCACCCCGCCGGAGCGCTACCGGCGGCTGGCCATGGCGGCGGTGAACACGCACGACCTGCCGCCCACGGCCGGCTACCTCGAGGGCGTCCAGGTGGACCTGCGCGAACGGCTGGGCCTCTACACCGTGGACGTCGCCCAGGAACGCCGCCGGTCGGCGGAGGAGGTGCGCGCGTTCCTCGCCGCCGCGGCCCGGCGCGGGCTGCTCGCCGAGGCGGACGTGGACGTCCCCGACGCCGGCCCCGAGGTGCGCGAACGCCAGATCGTGGCCCTGCACCGCCTGCTCGCGCAGGCGCCCTCGGCCCTGCACAGCGTGGCGCTCGTGGACGCCGTGGGCGAGCGGCGCATCCAGAACCAGCCCGGCACCCTCCAGGACCAGTACCCGAACTGGACCGTGCCGCTCGGCGACGGCGCCGGACGGATGGTCTCCGTCGAGGACCTGGCGGACTCGGCGTCGGCGGCCCGACTGTTCGACGCCGTGGACGCCGAACTGCGGTCGTCCGTGCCGGTGGGGATCGGGGTCAGCCTGCACACCTCCCCCCTGGCCCAGCCCGGCCGCGGCGACGCCGGCGGCATGAACGTCTACGTGCGGCAGGCCGCCGTCGCCCTGGCCCGCCGGGGCGTGCGGATGATCCTGCTGACCCGGGCGGAGGAGCCGGTGGGAGCGGACGGCGCACGGGTCCGGATGGTGGACGCCGGCGGGCAGGCCCCGCCGGTCACGGTCGTGGACCTCGCCGCCGGGCCGTCCGCTCCCGTGCCCAAGGAGGAGCTGGCGGGACTCGGCGCCGAGTTCACCCGCGCGGCCCTGGACTGGCTCGCCTCGGACGCCGTGCCGGGCGGCCCCGTCCTCGGTGGCGCGGACGCCCCGCCCGTCGCGTTCGTGCACGGCCACTACTGGCTCTCCGGGTCCACCGCCGCGGCGCTGGCGCGGGCGGCCCACGCCCCGTACCTGCAGACCATGCACACCACGGCGGCGGCGAAGATGCTCGAGGACCCCGAGCTGCGCGAGCCGGACGCCCGGGTCGAGGCCGAACGCGGAATCGTCGAGCGGGCCGACCTGCTCGTGGTCAACTCCGCCGCCGAGGTCGCCGACCTGCGCGAGCTGCTGGACGTGCCCCGCGCCCGCACCCGGGTGCTGCCCCCCGGGGCCGACCTCGAGACGTTCACGCCGGACGGCGCCGCGCAGTGGCCGGGCGCGCCGGAGGACGACGGGGCCCTGCGCGTCCTGTTCGCCGGTCGCGTGCAGCGTCACAAGGGCCCGCACCTGCTCGTGTCCGCCCTCGGGGTGCTGCGCGAGCGGGCCGGTGGCGCGGGCGTCGACCCGGGCGTGCGCCTGCATGTGAACGGGGCCGCCTCGGGGGACAACGGACTGGACCTGGCGGGACTGGCCGCGCGGGAGGGGGTCGCCGACCTGGTGACGTTCTCCGGGCCGGTGCCCGCGCCTGCCCTGGCCGCCCAGTTCCGGGCGGCGGACGTCGTGGCGATGCCGAGCGCGTCCGAGACCTACGGCCTGGTCGCCCTCGAGGCACAGGCCTGCGGCACGCCCGTGCTGGCGCACCGGGTCGGCGGACTGGTCTACGCGGTCCTCGACGGCGTGTCCGGCCGCCACGTGACGGCGGGCACCCCCGAGGCGTGGGCCGAGGCCCTGGCCGAGATCCTGGCGGATCGTGATGCCTGGGCGGCACTGGGGACCGGCGCCGTGCGCCACGCCGCCGGTCACTCGTGGGAGGCCTACGCGGACGGGCTGCTCGAGGCCGTCGCCGCCGTGCCGCGGCGGTCGCCCGGGCTGGACGCCTGACCGCCCGAACGCACCGGCCCGCCGAGACAGCGAGTCTCGGCGGGCCGGTGCGCGGGCCCGGGGGCCGTCAGGACTCGAGCGGAGTGATCTCCCCGGAGAAGTGCGGGCGCCGGCGCCGCGCATCCCAGCCGTACACGCGCGTGCCGCCGTCAGGCCCGGGCTCGTAGCGGACGGCCACGGTGGTCGGCAGCACGACGGGCGCCTCGAAGTCGATGTGCCAGCGGAACCCGGCGCCGGCCGGCTCACGGCCCTCGAGCATCCGGGCGGCCAGGAACATCCCGTGGGCGATCGCGCCCTTCATGCCGAACAGTCGAGCCGAGACGCCCGTCAGGTGGATCGGGTTCCAGTCCCCGGAGACGCCCGCGTACCGGCGTCCGGCCCCCGTCCCGAAGCGCCACTGGGCGGTCGGCGTCGGGGGCACGAAGTCCGGGCGGGCGGGCCGCTCGGGACGCAGGCCGGAGAGGTGGACGCCCTTGGCGAGGTACCGGGAGACGCCCTCCCACAGCAGTGCCTCCCCGCCGTCGTCGCCGGGCCCCTCGACGGTCACGACGACGTCCACGGCGGTACCCGCGTGGTGCGGGACGAGACCCACCGCACGCGCGGTGACGCGCAGCGGGGTCTCCGCCGGGACGGGCCGGTGGTGCAGGACGGTGTTGCTCAGGTGCACCAGCCCGGGCAGGGGCAGCGGGAACTCGGGGTCGGCCATCAGCTCCATCGCCGCGCCGAACACCTGGGTGTGCACCAGGACCGAGGGCAGGTCCGCCGGATCCGCGGACCCGACGGCCCCGCGCCACGCGGTCACGGCCTCGGCCGGGATGCGGTGGCCGGTCACGACCACCTGACGGTCCGGGAGCTCGCGGGGACGGCGCCGACGGACGACGGCGTCCGTGGCGGCCCGCCCCGCGGCGCGGACGTAGAGCCGGCCGAGGGAGGGCGGGGCGGACAGCTGCGTGGTCTGCATCCTCACGCCCCCAGCTTCGACTGGCCGCAGACCCGCAGCGTGGCCCCGTTGGTGCCTCCGGCGGCGTCCGAGGCGAGCCAGGCCACCGTCTCGGCCACGTCCTGCGGCAGACCGCCCTGCTGCAGCGCGTTGAGCCGCCGGCCCACCTCGCGCGTGGCGAGCGGGATCTTCGCGGTCATCTCGGTCTCGATGAAGCCCGGGGCCACCGCGTTGATCGTGCCCCCGCGGGCCGCGAGGACCGGGGCGGACGCCGCCGTCAGGCCGATGACCCCGGCCTTCGAGGCCGCGTAGTTCGTCTGGCCGCGGTTGCCCGCGATGCCGGAGATGGAGGCCAGGCCCACGATGCGCAGCCCCTGACCCGCCACGTCCCGGGCGTCCTCGGCGAGGAACGCCTCGTTCATGGCCAGCTGGGCCGTGGTGTTCACGGCGAGGACGGAGTCCCAGCGCGCGGCGTCCATGTTGGCCAGCATCCGGTCCCGGGTGATCCCGGCGTTGTGCACCACCACGTCCATCCGGCCGTGCCGGGTGCGGCAGTGCTCGAGGATGCGAGCGCCCGCGTCCGGCGCCGTGATGTCCAGGGCGAGCGCCGTGCCGCCGACCTCGTTCACGACCTCGGCCAGCGCCTCGCCCGCCGCCGGGACGTCCACGCCGACGACCACGGCCCCGTCGCGGGCGAGCGTCCGCACGATGGCGGCGCCGATGCCGCGGGCGGCACCGGTGACCACGGCGACCTTGCCGGCCAGCGGGCGCGCCGCGTCGGCGGGGACAGCGCCGTCGGCGGTGGCGACGGGCACGAACTGGCCGGAGACGTACGCCGCGCGGCCGGAGAGCAGGAACGCGAGCGCGCCGGCCGCACCGGGGGCGGTGAGCGGCACGCCCTCGCCCAGGACCAGGCCGTTGGCCGTGCCGCCGCGGCGCATCTCGTGCGCGATGGAGCGGGTCAGGCCCGTCACGCCCTGGCGGGCGGCGCGCAGGGTCGGGTCCGTGGCGGCCTCGGGGTCCTCGAACACCGTCACCACGCGCGAGGAGGAGCCCAGCGAGCGCAGCGCGCCGCCGATCTCCAGCGCCACCGCGCCGAGGTCCGCGGGCGTGGCGACCCCGTCGAAGCACGCGACGATCGCCGCGTGGCGGGCGCCCTCCCGGGGGGCGTCGGCGACCTCGAGGCCCCACGAGGCCAAGAGGGTGCGGGCGTCCGCGGCTGCGGGGGTCGCGCCCAAGACGAGCACGGAGCCGGGCAGCACGGGGTCGCCGGGGGTGTGCCGGCGCAGCTCGACGGGCTGAGGCAGGCCCAGGGCGCCGGTGAGGCGGCGGCCCAGGGGCGAGGCGACGAAGGTGCCGTAACGGTCGGTCATGGTCGGTCCTCTCGGGTCGGGTCGGTCGGGGCTCAGCGGCCGCGGAGCAGGGCGACGATGCCCTGGCCGCCGGCGGCACAGACGGAGATGAGGCCGAGGGAGCCCTCCCCCTTCTCATGCAGCATCTTGGCCAGCAGGGCGACGATGCGGCCGCCGGTGGCGGCGAAGGGGTGACCGGCCGCCAACGAGGAGCCGTGCACGTTGAGCCGGGCGCGGTCCACCGAGCCCAGCGCACCCGGCAGCCCGAGGCGCTCGCGGCAGTACTCCTCGTCCTCCCAGGCGGCGAGCGTGGACAGGACGGTGCCGGCGAACGCCTCGTGGATCTCCACGAAGTCGAGGTCGTCGAGGGTGAGCCCGTGCCGGGCCAGCAGGCGCGGGACGGCGTAGGCGGGGGCCATGAGCAGGCCCTCGTGTCCGTCGACGAAGTCCACGGCGGCGTTCTCCATGTCCACGAACTCGGCGAGCACGGGCAGTCCGCGCTCGGCGGCCCACTCCTCGGAGGAGAGCAGCACCGCGGAGGCGCCGTCGGTGAGCGGGGTGGAGTTGCCGGCCGTCATGGTCGCCTCGTCCCCCAGCTGGCGGCCGAACGCGGGCTTCAGGCCGGCCAGCTTCTCCGGCGTGGAGTCGGGGCGGAGGTTGTTGTCGCGGGCCAGGCCGTGGAACGGGGTCACCAGATCGTCCATGTACCCGGCGGCGTAGGCGGCGCCGAGGTTCCGGTGGGAGGCCGCGGCGAGCTCGTCCTGGGCCTGACGGGTGATGCCCCACTTGTGGGTGGTCAGGGCCTGGTGCTCGCCCATGGACATGCCGGTGCGCGGCTCGCCCGCGCCGGCCGGCTCGGGCACGAGCTGCCCGGGGCGCAGCTGGGCGAGGGCGCGCAGGCGGTCCTTCGTGGTCTTGGCGGTGTTGAGCTGCAGCAGCACGCGGCGCGCGCCGTCCGAGAGCGAGACGGGCGCGTCCGAGATCGAGTCCACGCCGCCGCCGATGGCGGAGTCGAGCTGGCCGAGCCGGATCTTGTTGGCGAGGGTGCCCAGGGCCTCCATGCCGGTGGCGCAGGCCACCTGGACGTCGGCGGCCGGGGTGGCGGCGGAGAGCGCGGAGCCCAGGACGGCCTCGCGGGTGAGGTTGAAGTTGCGCGGGTGCTTGAGGACGGCGCCGGCGGTGACCTGGCCGATGCGCTCGCCCTGGAGCCCGAACCGCGCGACGAGGCCGTCGAGCGTGGCCGTGAGCATCTCCTGGTTCCCGGCCTCGGCGTAGGCGGTGTTGGCACGGGCGAAGGGGATGCGGTTGCCGCCCAGGATGACGGCGGGGCGCAGCGCTCCACCGGCGACGGCGGGGCGGGAGGCGGTCTCGGACGCGGGGGTCTCGTGGTGGGTCATGACGGTCCTCTCGACGGCGGGCCCACCGCCGACGCGGCGGGGGCGTTTCCACCCCGGACGATACGGACATCGGCGGGGTGGGTGACTGTGACCCACAGTACCTGATACGCTCGGTTTCGTGAACCCCGTTACGTCCACCGCCCGGGACGGTCGCAGCGTCCGCTGGGACCGGCACCGCGCCGAGCGCCGTCTGGAACTGGTCCGGGCCGCCCGGTCGGCCGTGCACGCCCTGGGCGCACACGCCTCGATGGAGGAGATCGCGTCCCACGCGGGCACCTCCAAGACCGTCTACTACCGCTATTTCGGCGACCGCGAGGGCCTGCGCCTGGCGGTGTCCGAGCGGGTCACCGCCCACATGGAGCGCCGCCTGCTCGAGGTCGCGGACGAACCGGTCTCCGAACCCGAGGCGCTGCGTCGCATGGTCGAGGTGTACCTCACGGTCGCGGCGACGTCGCCCGAGGTGTACGCGTTCGCCGTCGCCCCGCCCCCCGCCGCGGCCGAGGCCCCTGTGCTGGGCCCGTTCCTCGAGCGCGTCTACGCCGTGCTCGAGTCGGGCCTGGCGCGCGGGATGGCCGCGCGGGGCCACGCCCCGGCGCCGGCGGACCCGCTCGCCCTGTGGCCGCGCGCCGCCGTCGGCCTCGTCCGGGCCGCCGCCGAGACCTGGCTGCGGACCCCGGCCGCCGGTCGCATCCCGGTCGAGGCGATGGCCCGCGCCATCGCCGACTGGCTGCTCACCGGCCTCATCGGCGCCGCGCCCGGCGCCTCCCTCGAACCCGCGGCGGCGGACGCCGACCGCGCCCGCCCCCACTCACGAACAGGAGCATCGTCATGACCGTCCACGAGAAGCTCGCCCCCCAGTCCTCGACGCCCAGCACCGAGGTTCCCTCCGACGTCGCCGAGATCGCGCCCGAGCGGCCGACGCCCGGCTCCCTCGACGCCGCGGCCCTCGAGGAGGCCCTCCTCGGCCGTTGGGCCGCGGAGCGCCGCGAATCCCGCGAACTCGCCAAGGACCCCGCCCTGTGGCGCGACCCGCTGCTCGGCATGGACGAGCACCGCGCCCGCGTCCTGCGGCAGCTGGGCGTCCTCGTGGAGCGCAACGCGGTCCACCGCGCCTTCCCGCGCGAGTTCGGCGGCGAGGACAACCACGGCGGCAACCTCGCCGCCTTCGGTGACCTCGTGCTCGCCGACCCCTCCCTGCAGATCAAGGCCGGTGTGCAGTGGGGCCTGTTCAGCTCGGCGATCCTGCACCTGGGCACCGCGGAGCACCACCGTCGGTGGCTGCCGGGCGCGATGGACCTGAGCGTCCCGGGCGCCTTCGCCATGACCGAGATCGGGCACGGCTCGGACGTCGCCTCGATCGCCACGACCGCCACGTACGACGAGGCGACCCAGGAGTTCGTCATCCACACCCCGTTCAAGGGCGCCTGGAAGGACTACCTCGGCAACGCCGCGCTGCACGGCAGGGCGGCCACGGTCTTCGCGCAGCTGATCACCCGGGGCGTCAACCACGGCGTGCACTGCTTCTACGTCCCCATCCGGGACGAGGAGGGTGCCTTCCTGCCCGGCGTGGGTGGCGAGGACGACGGCCTCAAGGGCGGACTGAACGGCATCGACAACGGCCGTCTGCACTTCACCCAGGTCCGCATCCCGCGCACCAACCTCCTCAACCGCTACGGCGACGTGGCCGAGGACGGTACCTACTCCTCGCCCATCGCCTCCCCCGGGCGTCGCTTCTTCACGATGCTCGGCACGCTCGTCCAGGGCCGCGTCTCCCTGTCCCTCGCCGCCACCACGGCCTCCTTCCTCGGCCTGCACGGTGCGCTGGCCTACGCGGAGCAGCGCCGCCAGTTCAACGCCTCCGACCCGCAGCGGGAGGAGGTGCTGCTGGACTACCAGAACCACCAGCGCCGCCTCATCGACCGCCTGGCCCGCGCCTACGCGGACGCCTTCGCCTCGAACGAGCTCGTCGAGAAGTTCGACGACGTCTTCTCCGGCCGCTCCGACACGGACGTGGACCGGCAGGAGCTCGAGACGCTCGCCGCGGCCGTCAAGCCGCTGACCACGTGGCACGCCCTGGACACCCTGCAGGAGGCCCGCGAGGCGTGCGGCGGCGCCGGATTCCTCGCCGAGAACCGGGTGGCCCAGATGCGTGCCGACCTGGACGTGTACGTCACGTTCGAGGGCGACAACACGGTGCTCCTGCAGCTGGTGGGCAAGCGTCTGCTGACCGACTACTCGAAGGAGTTCGGACGTCTCAGTGTGGGCGCCGTCTCCCGCTACGTGGTCCATCAGGCCTCGGACGCCCTCCACCGTGCGGGCCTGCACAAGGCCGTCCAGTCCGTGGCCGACGGCGGGTCCGAGCGCCGCTCCGCGAACTGGTTCAAGGACCCCGCCGTGCAGCATGAGCTGCTCACCGAGCGCGTCCGCGCCAAGACCGCCGACGTCGCCGGCACCCTCTCGGGGGCCCGGGGCAAGGGCCAGGCGGCGCAGGCGGAGGCGTTCAACACGCGCCAGCACGAGCTCATCGAGGCCGCCCGCAACCACGGCGAGCTGCTGCAGTGGGAGGCCTTCACCCGCGCCCTGGAGGGCATCACGGATGAGACCACGAAGACCGTCCTGACGTGGTTGCGCGACCTCTTCGCGCTGCGCCTCATCGAGGACGACCTCGGCTGGTTCGTGGCCCACGGCCGCGTCTCGAGCCAGCGCGCCCGGGCCCTGCGCGGCTACGTCAACCGGCTGGCCGAGCGGCTGCGCCCCTTCGCCCTCGAGCTCGTCGAGGCGTTCGGCCTCGAGCCCGAGCACCTGCGCATGGCGGTGGCCACGGACGCCGAGACCCAGCGCCAGGAGGAGGCCCACGCCTGGTTCACGGCCCGCCGGGCCGCCGGCGAGGAGCCGGAGGACGAGAAGGCCGTGCGCGCCCGCGAGAAGGCGGCGCGGGGTCGCCGCGGCTGACCGCGTCCGTCCCCGGACGCACCGGGCCCCCGTCACCTCGCGGTGGCGGGGGCCCGTCTGCGTGGTCGGCCGGGCGGGCTCAGCGCAGCACGGCCTCGTAGACCTCGATCGTGCGCTCCGCGATGGTCTCCCACGAGAAGTGCTCGATCGCGCGGGCCCGGCCGGCCTCACCCATCGCGCGGGCGCGCTCCGGGTCCTCCACGACGCGGGTGAGCGCGGCCGCGAAGTCGGCGGCGAACCCCTCCTCGTCCACGGGCGCCCCCGTGCCGTCGTCGACCTGCTCGAAGGGGACGAGCAGGCCGGTCTCGCCGTCCTGCACGACCTCCGGGATGCCGCCCACGGCGGAGGCGACGACGGCGGTGCCGCACGCCATCGCCTCGAGGTTGACGATGCCCAGCGGCTCGTAGACCGAGGGGCAGGCGAACACGGTGGCGGCCGTGAGGATCTCCATCACCTCGTGGCGCGGGATCATCCCCTCGATCACGACGACGCCCTGGCGGGTGCGCCGCAGCTCGGCGATCAACCCGTTCACCTCGTGCGCCAGCTCCGCGGTGTCCGGGGCGCCCACGCACAGCACGAGCTGGACGTCCTCCGGCAGCCGCAGGGCCGCACGGAGCAGGTGGGGCACGCCCTTCTGGCGCGTGATGCGGCCGACGAACGCGACGGAGGGCTTGTCCGGGTCGATTCCGTACTTCTCCAGTGCGGCGGTGCCGGTCTGCGGGGTCCAGACCTGTGTGTCGATGCCGTTGTGGACCGTGTGCACCTTTGCCGGGTCCACGTCCGGGTAGCAGGCCAGGATGTCCCGACGCATGCCGTCCGAGACCGCGATGACCGCGTCCGCCCCGAGGTAGGCCGTGCGCTCGGCCCAGCTGGACAGGGCGTAGCCGCCGCCGAGCTGCTCCGCCTTCCAGGGGCGCAGCGGCTCGAGGGAGTGCGCGGAGAGGACGTGGGGGGCCTCGTGCAGGAGCTTGCCGAGGTGGCCGGCCAGGTTGGCGTACCAGGTGTGGGAGTGGATGACGTCGGCGCCCTCGAGGTCCCCGAGGATCGTGAGGTCGGTGGCCAGGGTCTGCACGGCCCCGTTGGCGGCGTCGAACCCGGGCGGGTTCGGGTACGTCAGGACGCGGGCCCCGTGGTAGTCCGGGTCGCGCGGCTCGCCGAAGGCATGGACGCGGACGTCGACGCGGGAGGCGAGGACGCGGGTCAGCTCGGCGACGTGGACGCCGGCACCGCCGTAGATGGACGGGGGGAACTCTTTGCTCACGATGTCGATGCGCACGCCCCCAACCTAGTTCAGCCCGGCGGGGGTCGATAGTCTGGCGGCACGGATGCCCCGCACGCCCAGAGCACGCGTGCGGGTCGCGACGACCCGGCTCATGAGGAGTGACGCAGATGGTGCAGAAGAAGGTCCTCTCGGTCGTGCTGGCGGGCGGTGAGGGCAAGCGTCTGATGCCGCTGACGGCCGACCGTGCCAAGCCGGCCGTCCCGTTCGGCGGCACGTACCGCCTCATCGACTTCGCGCTGTCCAACCTGGTCAACAGCCGGTACCGCGAGATCGTCGTGCTGACGCAGTACAAGTCGCACTCGCTGGACCGCCACATCTCCGAGACGTGGCGGATGTCCACGCTGCTGAACAACTACGTGGCCTCCGTGCCGGCGCAGCAGCGCCGGGGCAAGGACTGGTTCACGGGCAGCGCGAACGCCATCTACCAGTCCATGAACCTGATCCACGACGCACGGCCGGACATCGTCGTCGTCATCGGCGCGGACCACGTCTACCACATGGACTTCCAGCAGATGGTGGACCAGCACATCGCCTCGGGCGCCAAGGCGACCGTGGCCGCGGTGCGCCAGCCCCTCGAGCTGGCCTCCTCGTTCGGGGTGATCGAGACGGACCCGCAGGACAGGACGCGGATCTCGGCGTTCGTGGAGAAGCCGAAGACGACCCCCGGCCTGCCGGACGACCCCACGCAGTTCCTGGCCTCGATGGGCAACTACGTGTTCGACACGGACGCCCTCGTGGCGGCGCTGAACCAGGACGAGGAGAACCCCGAGTCGAACAACGACATGGGCGGGGACATCATCCCGCTGTTCGTGGAGCGCGGCGAGGCCGGGGTGTACGACTTCACCTCCAACGAGGTGCCCGGCGGCACGGCCGGCAAGCACTACTGGCGGGACGTCGGCACCCTGGACTCCTACTACGACGCGCACATGGACCTGGTGCAGCCGTGGCCGGAGTTCAACCTCTACAACCGCGAGTGGCCGCTCTACACCCGCCAGTCCGTCTCCCCGCCCGCCAAGCTCGTGCGCTCGTCCACCCGCCGCCCCGGCTCGGCGAACGACTCGATCCTCTCCCAGGGCGTGGTCATCTCCGGCGGCACCGTGGCCCAGTCCGTGCTCTCCACGGACGTGCGCGTGCACAACGAGGCGTGGGTGGAGCAGTCGGTGCTGCTGGACTCCGTCGTGATCGGCGAGGGGGCCCACGTGCGCAACGCGATCCTGGACAAGAACGTGGTCGTGCCCCCGGGCGCGCGCATCGGCTTCGACCGGGCGGAGGACGAGGCGAACGGCTACACCGTGACAGAATCCGGCCTGACGGTGCTCTCCAAGGGCCAGCCCGTCCCGAAGCCGCACTGACGCGGCCCCGGGCCGCCGGTCCCGGACCACCGCCGACGCGCGGGCACGCCCCGGTGTGTCCGCGCGTCGCCGTCCCCGCTGGATCCCCGACCGGAGGCTCGCCTTGACCGACACCACCCCCGACCTCGACGCCACCAACGTCACCCGCGCTGAGGCCGCGGAACGCTCCCGCCTGCTCACGGTGCAGGACTACGCCGTGGACGTGGACCTCTCCGACGCCCGGGACGCCGCGACCGACACCTATCCGGTCCGCACCGTGATCCGCTTCGCGTGCGCCGAGCCGGGCGCGCAGACCCACCTGGACTGGATCCACGGGGGCGTGGAGTCGGTGACCCTCAACGGCACGGCGCTGGACGTGGCCGAGGTCGTGGGCGGGGCCCGGGTGCTGCTGCCCGATCTGGCGGCGCAGAACGTGGTCGAGCTGGTCGGCCGGTCCGTGTACTCCCGGTCGGGCGAGGGCCTGCACCGCTTCACGGACCCCGCCGACGGCGAGGTCTACCTCTACACCCAGTACGAGCCCGCCGACGCGCGCCGCGTGTTCCCGGACTTCGAGCAGCCGGACCTCAAGGCCGCCTTCACCTTCTCCCTCACCGGACCCGAGGACTGGGTGCTGGCCTCGAACCGGCCCGAGGTGTCCCGGACGCGGGCCGGGGACGGCGTCGTCCGGGCGGAGTTCGCCCCGACGCTCCCCCAGTCCACCTACATCACGACGCTGCTCGCCGGCCCCTATGCGCAGTGGGAGGACGCCTGGGACGGTCACCCGGCCAGCGGTGCGCAGGCCGTGCCGCTGCGGCTGTTCACCCGGCGCACGATGGCCGACGCGTTCGACCCCGAGGCCGTGTTCGACGTGACGAAGCGGGGGCTGACGTTCTTCCACGACCTCTTCGGCGTCGCGTACCCGTGGGGCAAGTACGACCAGGCGTTCGTGCCCGAGTACAACCTCGGCGCCATGGAGAACCCGGGCCTCGTGACCTTCACCGAGGACTTCGTGTTCACCTCGCGGGCCACCGCGGTCCAGTACGAGGGCCGGGCCAACGTGATCCTGCACGAGATGGCGCACATGTGGTTCGGCGACCTCGTGACGATGCACTGGTGGGACGACCTGTGGCTCAAGGAGTCGTTCGCGGACTACATGGGCGCCCTCGGCGTGGACGAGGCCACCGACTTCCGGACCGCGTGGGTGACCTTCGCGTCCCGCCGCAAGGCCTGGGCGTACGTGCAGGACCAGATGCCGACGACGCACCCCATCGTCGCGGACATCGTCGACCTCGAGGCCGCCCGTCAGAACTTCGACGGCATCACCTACGCCAAGGGCGCCTCCGTGCTCAAGCAGCTGGCCGCCTACGTGGGCCGGGACGCGTTCCTCGACGCCGCGCACCGCTACTTCGCCGCCCACGCGTGGGGCAACGCCTCCCTCGCCGACTTCATGGCCGCGCTCGAGGCCGCCTCGGGGCGGGACATGCGCGCGTGGGCGGACGCGTGGCTGCACACCTCCGGCGTGCCCCGGCTGCGGGTCGACGTCGACGGCGACGCCCCGGTGCTGCGCCAGGAGGGCACGGACCCGGTCACGGGCGGGCCGATCCTCCGCCCGCACGTGCTGAAGGTCGGCCTCTTCACGCCCGGGCAGGACGGCGTCCTGCGCCGCACCGCCCAGGTCACCGCCGACGTGCCGGGCGGGGCGGAGGGCGCGGCCGTGCCCCTGCCGGACCTCGAGGTCCCCGGGGGCGTCCGCCTCGTGCTGCCCAACGACGAGGACCTCACCTACGCCGCCGTCGCGCTCGACGCGGGCTCGCTGCGCGCGGCCCTGACGCACCCCATCGCGGACCCGCTCGCGGAGGCCACCGTGTGGGCCGCCCTGTGGTCGATGACCCGCGACGGCGAGCTGCCGGTCGCCCGGTTCCTGGACGCGGTGGCGACGCTGTCCGCGCGGATCGCGACCGTGGGCGTGCACGCGCAGGTGCTGACGCAGGCCGCCGCGGCCGTGGGCCAGTACGCCCGCGCCGAGGACCGGGACGCGCTGCGGGCCCGGCTGGGCGAGGTCCTGGCCGAGCAGACCCGCACGCTCGAGGCCGGCTCCGACCGCCAGCGCACCGCGGCCCGCACGTGGGCGACGCTGGCGCGCGCCGACGTCGGGATGGCCGCGGCCCTCGAGGCCGCCCTGCTCGGCGAGGACGCGGCGACGTCGGCGCCGGGCCTGGCGATCGACGCGGAGCTGCGCTGGCTCGTGCTCCAGGCCCTCGCCGCGACCGGCCGGGCCGGCCAGGACCGCCTGGACGCGGAGCTCGAGGCCGGCCGCACCGCCCAGACGGTCACGTGGCACCGCCTCGCCGCGGCCGCCCGCCCCGAGGCCGAGGTCAAGGCCGCGGCGTGGGAGGCGGTCATGTCCGGCCGCACGGCCACCGGCACGGAGCTGTCCAACGACCTGCTCTCGGCCACGGCGGCCGGCTTCGCGGCGGGCGAGGTCGAGCTCCTCGCCCCCTACGAGTCCGGCTTCTGGCCGCGCCTGACCTCGGTGTGGGCCTCGCGGTCCAACGGGCTGGCCTCGCGCGCGATCGGCGGGCTGTTCCCGGGCCGCCAGGACGCGGTGGCCGGCGGCGCCGACGCGCAGGAGTCGCACCCGACGCTGGCCGCGGCCCAGCGCTGGCTGGACGAGCACCCCGACGCCCCGGGGGCCCTGCGGCGCCTGGTCGTGGAGCACACGGACGCCCTGCGGCGGTCCCTGCGCGTGCAGGCGGTGCAGCCGGCGGGCTGAGCGGTAAGCCCTCCCGCGCAGAGTGGTCACGACACGCCGCCTCCCCTCGGGCGAGGCGGCGTGTCGTGACCATTCCAGCTCAGGGCGCGGCGACGCGGAGCACGCGTTCCCGGCCCACCCGGCGCAGGCCCACGGCGTCGGCGGCGCGCTGGGCGTCCCGGTCGCGCATCCCCACCCGCTCGACGACGACGGGCCGCGTCTCCAGCACGGCCGTCAGTTCGGCGTGGCGCGCCACGTGCGCGGCCCCGCCGTCCGGGTCGAGGGACAGCGCCTGCCGGTCGGCCGCGTGGAGCCAGGCCGCCGACACGTCCTCCACCGGGCGGCGCAGGTGGGCGCCGAGGGAGGCGTCGTCGAGCAGGTCGGAGACGTCGGCGTCCGCGAGGCGGGCCACGAGTGCGGGTGGCCCGGCGACCACCGCGGTCGTGTGCAGCAGGACCACGTGCAGCAGCTCCGGGTCCGGCGTCCGCGGCGGGCGCGAGCACGACGCCCGGGTCCTCCCACGCCGTCGGCGCGACGCCGAGTCCCGCGGCCAGTCCGGTCCGCAGCGCGGCGGTCGCGTCGGCGCCCAGCACGTCGGCCGGCGCGAGCGTGCCGAGGGCCAGCGGGTGGACGCCGAGCAGCCGGTTCAGGGCGCGGGCCTCGCGGTGCGCCCGGTCCACGAGGGCGGCCAGCTCGGGCGAGGTCTCCCCCACCAGCGGCAGCTCGCGCAACGTTGCGGCCCCCACCGGCACCCCGGCCTCGGCCGCGACCGCTGCCAGCGCGTCCCAGTGTCGCGTCTCCTCCTGGGCAGGCGTGCGGCCGCCGCCCGGCTCGTCCGGCCCGGTCACCGTGGCGGCGGCCTCGTCGAGGTCGCGGACCGTGACGAGGTCCCACGTGCCGTCCGCGCTCCAGCCGCGGTCCGTGAGCAGAGGCACGCGGCGGCCGGAGGCGAGCTCCAGCTCGAGGGCGCAGTGGACGTCCACGGTCGACCGTGGGCGCCGCGGGGCGTCGGAGCGGGCGATCAGGCGGACGGGGGCGTCGTCGGGGGTCATGGTCCGATCCTGACAGAGCCGCCCCGCCACACCTCGACGCGTCGGGGGCGGTTTCGGGCGGTATTCACGTCGAATACCACCGCAAACCGCCCCCGGACGGAAGCGTGCCGGACGGTGCCGGGACGCCGTCAGGTGGCTCAGGGCACCCGCGCCGTCCACTCCGGGGTCGTGAACTTGGTGCGGGCCAGCTGCTCGGCCTCCTCGCGGGTGGCCTCGTCCAGCTCGACGCGGCGTGCGCCGTAGCGCTCCTGGAAGGTGGTCATCATGGTCTCCCAGATCTCGGCGCGCGAGACGCCGGTCTGGCGGCGGAGCGGATCCACCCGCTTCTTCGCCGAGGCCACGCCCTTGCCGCGCAGCTTCTCCCGGCCGATGCGCAGCACCTCGAGCATCTTGTCCGCGTCGATGTCGTAGCTCATCGTCACGTGGTGCAGCAGCCCGGCCGTGCCCACCCGCTTCTGCGCGGCGCCGCCGATCTTCCCCTGGTCCGTGGCGATGTCGTTGAGCGGCTGGTAGAACGCCTGCACGCCGAGTCGGGCGAGCGCGTCCATGGTCCACTCGTCCAGGAACGGGTAGGTCTCCGCCGTCTCCAGCCCGTCGACCAGCGACGACGGCACGTGCATCGAGTACGTGACGCAGTTGTCCGCCTCCATGAACATCGCGCCGCCGCCGGAGATCCGCCGCACCACGTTGATGCCGTGCCGCCGCGCCCCCTCGGGGTCCACCTCGTTGGCCAGCGACTGGAAGGCGCCGATCACCACGGCCGGCTCGTTCCACTGCCACAGGCGCATGGTCGGCTTGCGACGTCCCTCGGCCACCTGTCGGGTGAGCACCTCGTCCAGGGCCAAGGTCAGCGCGATCGGCATCGGCTCCGGCCCGATGACCTCCCACTCGTGGTCCTCCCACGTGGTCGCCTTGCCGAGGGCGCGACGCACGGCCGAGGCGACCGCGAAGGCGTCCACGCCGAACAGCTCGGCCTCGGGTCGCAGACCCCGCTCGACGGCCTCCCGGATGACGCGATGCTCGGCGTCCGCGGACAGCCCGGTCACCGCCGCGTTGAGGTCCTCGAGCGCCTCGTCCGGCTCGAGGAAGAAGTCACCGTTGATGCTGGCGGTCGCGATCCGGCCGTCCGCGAGGCTCAGGTCCGCCGCGACCAGCTTGCCGCCGATCACCTTGTATTCACCGTGGAGAGTCGTCATGCCCGCCAGCCTACGGGCGACGCGACGGGCCCCGCACCGCCCGGATCGCTCCGGGGGCGCGGGGCCCGTCGTCGTGGTGGGCGCGCGGCTCAGGCCGCCGCGGTCACTTCTTGCCGCCGAAGCCCTTGAAGCGGGCGTTGAAGCGCTCGACGCGGCCGGCGGTGTCCATGATGCGCTGCTTGCCCGTGTAGAACGGGTGCGAGGCGGCCGAGATCTCGACGTCGATCACCGGGTAGGTGTTGCCATCGGTCCACTCCGCGGTCTTCTCGGAGTTCGCGGTGCTGCGGGTGAGGATCTTCTCACCGGAGGCGAGGTCGTTGAAGATGACGTAGCGGTAATCCGGGTGGATCTCAGACTTCATGGTGCATCCTTCGTTTCAGCCGCCTGATTGGGACCAGGGGCGCGAGAGGTGTGGTCAGGGGGTCCGCCGGACGGCGGGCCAGCCGCCCACTCTACCGCACCCGGGCCGGTCAGCGTGCGCGCAGCTCCCACAGCGCGACCGCCGCGGCCGCGGCCACGTTCAGTGAGTCGACGCCGTCGGGCATGGGGATGACGACGTCGGCGTCGGTCTGGGCGAGGGTCTCGGGCCGGACCCCCGGCCCCTCCTGGCCGAGGACGAGGGCCAGGCGCTCGGCGGTCCGCAGCGGCTCGATCTCCGGCGAGTCCAGGCCCACGGCGCGGTCCGTCACCTCGAGGGCGGCCACCGCGAACCCGGCCGCCCGCAGCGCGGGCAGCGACGCGGCGACCGGGCCGGGCAGGCGCGCCCACGGCAGGCGGAACACCGTGCCCATCGAGACGCGGATGGCGCGCCGGTACAGCGGGTCGGCGGCCTGCGGGGTGAGCAGCAGCGCGTCCCAGCCGAGGGCGACGGCGGAGCGCACCACGGCGCCCAGGTTGAAAGCGGTCACGACGCGTTCTGAAGCATCTCGGACCCGTGAACTCGGTTCCTTCCGGTCGACACACCGATGAACTGAGCATTGCGTTTCCGCAGGTCAGAAGGCAAATACGGCCGCTCGGTCGTCATCGTGGGCCGGCTAGGAGTGTTCAATAAACCCTATGCCCCCACACACTGCCATGCTGGGACTGCGCAGCGGCGACCTGAGCCTGGGCTGATGGCGCTCATCGGACTCATTCGGGTCGGGACAGACCCTCAGGACGCGAGGTTGCAACGGCAAGCACTCAAGCCGATCTGCTCACGTCTCGTCGAGGAGACAGCATCGCGTCGACGCCTGATCAAGAACCGCCCCGGGCTCCTCGCTGCTGTGGCGGAGGTGGGCGACGGCGATGCGCTCACCGTGACCCACGCACGAAGCCTGAGCACGAGCATGGTCGACGGGCTCGAGACACTGCTGGACCTCGTTGACCGAGGAGTTGCCGTGAAAGTCCTCAAGGGCCTCGCCGCGGGAGAGCACACCGGAGACTCGGAGTTCCTCGATGACGTCCGCGAGCTCACCCGGCGCCGCCGAGAGCTCCAAAGCTCCCGCGTCCGGGCCGGCATCCAAGCAGCGCGGGAACACGGAGTCAGCCACGGTCGACCACGCACCATTAGTGACGAGACGCAGCGCGAGATTAGGATGCGGAGAGATCAAGGCGAGACGTTGCGCAGCATCGCCGGAGGTGCTGGCGTGTCGATCGGAACCGCCCACCGCGTGCTGGCGCGACACGCGCCCCGTCAGGGCACGTTGTCCCCTCGGCGGAAAGCTGAGTCGGCAGCGCCTTGTCGCGTGGCGGAGCAATAGCTAGGAGACGGATGACCGAGGATGAGGCACGCGCGGCAGCGCGTGCATTGCGGCCCCACGGCGGGAGCGATCGGCTGACGCTGGCGGAGCTTGAGCAGTACCTTGCCGCCGCGGCTGACCTGCTGCGCGGCAGCATCGACCAGGCCGACTTCAAGGCATACATCTTCCCGCTGATGTTCTTCAAGCGGATCAGCGACGTCTACCTCGAGGAGTACGCCCAAGCGCTGGACGAGTCCGGAGGCGACCACGAGTTCGCCCTGTTTGCGGAGAACCACCGCTTCGTGATCCCCGAGGGCAGCCTGTGGGGTGACGTGCGCAGCCACACCGAGAACATCGGCACTGCGCTGCAGACCGCGTTCCGCGAGATCGAAAAGGCCAACCCAGAGACCCTCTACGGCATCTTCGGCAGCGCCAGCTGGACCAACAAGGACAAGCTGCCCGACCGCAAGCTCGCCGATCTCATCGAGCACTTCTCGAGTAAGGCTCTGACCAACGCCGCTGTGCCGCCCGACGTGTTCGGCAACGCGTACGAGTACCTCATCAAGAGGTTCGCCGACCAGTCGAACAAGAAGGCCGGTGAGTACTACACGCCGCGCTCGGTGGTCGGCCTGCTCGTCAACATCCTCGATCCCACCGAGGGTGAGACGGTCTACGACCCGGCTTGCGGCACCGGCGGGATGCTGATCGAGGTCATCGAGCACGTGAAAGATGCCGGCAGCAGCCCCAAGACCCTGTGGGGCAAGCTCTACGGCCAGGAGAAGGTGCTCGCCACCTCCGCGATCGCACGGATGAACCTGCTGCTACACGGCGTCGAGGACTTCAAGATCGTCCGCGAGGACACGTTGCGCAGCCCCGCCTTCTACACGGGCAACAACCTCGCGCAGTTTGACTGCGTCGTGGCCAACCCGCCGTTCTCGCTCAAGAATTGGGGCGAGCCCGAGTGGGCGTCCGACAAGTGGGGCCGGAATGCGCTCGGTGGTGTTCCGCCGAAGGGATACGCCGACTGGGCGTGGGTCCAGCACATGATCACCTCCGCGAAGCCGAAGACCGGCCGGGTCGCCGTCGTCCTGCCCCAAGGGGCACTCTTCCGGCAGGGAGCTGAGGCGCGGATCCGCACCCACGTGCTCAAGTCAGACCTCGTCGACGCGGTCATCGGGTTGGCCCCCAACCTGTTCTACGGCACTGGCCTCGCCGCCTGCGTGCTGATCCTTCGAACGGAGAAGCAACCAGACGAGTACGGCAAGGTGCTCTTCATCAACGGTGAAGACCTGTTCAAGCGCGGACGCAACCAGAACACCCTCGAACCCGAGCATGCCCAGCAGATCCTCGACGCCTATGAGCTCTACGCTGACATCGAGGGCCGCTCCCGTGTCGTCGACCTGGCCGAGATCGAGAGCAACGACTACAACCTCAACGTCCCGCTGTACGTCGCGCCTCCTGACAGCGGTGAGAAGCTCACGCTCGAGGACGCGCTCGCGAATCTCGAAACGGCGCACGCCGAGGCGACCACGACGCGTGCTGCGCTGGAGGCCGAGCTGGCGAAGTGGGGGCTGTCCGTATGAGCACCCGAATCACCCAGCGTGAGCTGGAGAACTACCTCTGGGGCGCGGCAATCGTTCTCCGTGGCCTGATTGACGCCGGCGACTACAAGCAGTACATCTTCCCGCTGGTCTTCTTGAAGCGGATCTCCGACGTCTACGACGAGGAGCACGCCGCCGCGATGGAGGTGTACGAAGACGAGGAGCTCGCCGACCTCCCAGAGAACCACCGCTTCGCCATCCCCCACGGCTGCCACTGGGACGACATCCACGGCGTCACGCAGAACATCGGCGCGGCACTCCTGCACGCCATGCGCTCCATCGAGAAGGCCAACCCCGACACACTCCCCGGCGTCTTCGGCGACGGCGACTGGGGCAACAAGGACCTGCTCCCGGACTCGACTCTGGCCGACCTCATCGAGCACTTCTCCACCAAGACGCTCTCGATCGCCAACCTGCCCGAGGACGAGCTCGGCAACGGCTACGAGTACCTGATCAAGAAATTCGCGGACGACTCCGGTCACACCGCGCAGGAGTTCTACACCAATCGCACGCTGGTGCACCTGATGACGATGATGCTGGAGCCCCAGCCGGGTGAGTCGGTGTACGACCCCACCTGCGGCACGGGCGGCATGCTCATCTCCACCGCCGCCGAGCTCAAGAGGCAGGGCAAGGAGTGGCGGAATCTGCGCCTCTACGGCCAGGAGCTCAACTACGGGACCTCTGCCATCGCGCGGATGAATCTGTTCCTGCACGGGATCACAGACGGTCACATCGCTCACGGCGACACCCTCAGCCGACCGGCATTCCTCGACGGCAAGGGCCATCTGCAGACGTTCGACGTCGTGCTGGCAAACCCGCCCTACTCCATCAAGGCCTGGAACCGTGCCGCATTCGCCAAGGACCCCTACGGCCGGAACGTCTGGGGTGTCCCGCCACAGGGACGTGCCGACTACGCGTTCTTCCAGCACATCGCCAAGAGCCTCGACCCCGATACGGGCCGCGCTGCGATCCTCTTCCCCCACGGGGTGCTCTTCCGGCGTGAAGAGGCGTCCCTCCGCAAAGCACTGGTGCAGTCAGACCTCATCGAGTGCGTCCTGGGGCTCGGCGCAGGGCTCTTCTACAACAGCCCGATGGAGGCCGTGGTCGTCACGCTCCGCGCCAACAAGCCCACCGAGCACCAGGGCGAGGTGCTGTTCATCAATGCCGTGAACGAAGTCGCCCGCGAACAGGCACAGTCCTTCCTCCGCGAGGCGCACCAACAGAAGATCCTGGCCGCCTATCGCGCCTTCGAGCCACAGGACGGGTTCGCTGCAGTTGGCACCCTCGACCAGATCGCGGAGAAGGGCCACAGCCTCGCGATTCCGTTGTACGTCGCGGGCGACTCGGCGAATGAAGGCGGCGAGCACATCGATGTCAGCGATGCAGTGGCGCAGTGGCGAACTGCCGCGCAGGTTTCGGACCAGGCGATTACTGACGTTCTCGCGCTGCTGAGAGCGGAGGTGCCCGCGTGAGCCTCAACCTCGACAAGTCGCGCTGGAAGCGGGTTGCCTTCGGCGACGTTGTTCGTAACGTCAATGAGACCATCCGTGATCTCGAAGCGGCCGGCATCAACCGCGTCATCGCGATGGAGCACATGGACCCCGGCGAGCTGAAGGTTAGCCGGTGGGGTTCAACAGAGGACGGCACCACCTTCACGCGACGCGTGAAGCCTGGACAGACGCTCTTCGGCAAACGGCGCGCGTACCAGCGCAAGGTTGCCTACGCCGAGTTCGACGCCATCTGCTCCGGCGACATCTACACGTTCGAGACCGATGGGACGCAGCTCCTTGGTGAGTTGCTCCCGTTCCTCGTGCAGTCGAACGGCTTCTTCGAGCATGCTCTCGGTACGTCGGCAGGGTCGCTGTCGCCGCGCACGAACTGGCGTGACCTGAAGGATTTCGAGTTCGATCTCCCACCCCTCGACGAGCAGAAGCGCATCGCCGACCTCCTCTGGACCGTCGAGCGGCACAGACGAGCGCTGACCAAAGTGCACGCGGAGGTAGTCCGCAGCCAGTCAGAACTTGTTGAGCAGTTCGTGCGGGCCGCGCCCGGTCGCGAGGTAAACCTTGGTGACGTTCTTAAGATTGTGCGCGGCGGCTCGCCGCGACCAATCAATGAGTACCTGACCGACAGTCCCGACGGACTGCACTGGATCAAGATCGGTGACGTACCGCCGGACGGCAAGTTCATCGACAGGACGGCGCAACGAATTAAGCCGAGTGGTCTTCCCAAGACTCGCACGGTGAAGCCGGGCGACTTCATCCTGTCGAACTCGATGAGCTTTGGCCGCCCGTACATCGTTCGGATCGACGGATGCATCCATGATGGTTGGCTTTCACTTTCGGATGTCGGTGGCCGCTGGCGAACTGACTACCTGTACTACCTTCTGCGGAGCTACGGGGTGCAGTCACAGTTCCGGCAGGGTGCCGGCGGCTCGACGGTAAAGAACCTCAACACCGACATTGTGAGCCGCGTTTCTGTTGTGCATCCGTCCCTTGAGGACCAGGATTCTTTGCTCGAGCAGATGGCCTCAGCGTCATCCGCAGTTGCCTCCGTGGCAAAAGAGTCGGATGCGGTGAAAGCGATCAAGTCAGCTCTGTCTGAGACAGTTTTCGGGGGCGACTGATGGCGCAGTTCAACGAGGCAAACTCGGTACGTGACTTCATCCGGGACCTCGTCAAGTCCATCGATGTCCAGTTCGTGCCGGGTAGCGAGTTGCCGCGTCGCGTCGACGAGGTGCTGCTGGAAGGCGTACTCAAGGGTGCGCTGATCAACCTCAACCCTGAGATCGAGGCTGATCCGGCGAAGGCCGACGAGGTCATCTACAACCTCCGCGCGATCCTGATCGCGGCGCGCAACAGCCCGCACCCGGTGGTCGCTAACGAGGAGTTCATGGCGTGGCTGACCGGGCAGAAATCGATGCCGTTCGGGCCGAACGGCGAGCACACCACAGTCCGTCTGATCGACTTCGAACATCTCGACGATGACTCCTCGAACCAGTGGATCGTCTCCACCGAGGTGACCTTCACGCAGGGCCGGCTGGAGAAGCGGTTCGATCTCGTGCTGTGGTGCAACGGTCTGCCCCTGGTGGTCGGTGAGGCGAAGACGCCGATCCGGCCGGCGTACACCTGGATCGACGGGGCCGCGCAGATCCACGATGACGGGCGTGTCAACTTGTCTGTGTAAGCGGGGTGGTCACAGGTAGGGGTTGATCCGGTCGGGGTAGGCCGCGGCGAGCTGGGCGAGGGCCTGCTTCCAGTTCGTGACGGCCTGACCTTCGACGAGCCGGCCCTGGGCTTTGCGCTGGCCGGCGGGTTTGCCCCGGTCCCGAGCGCGTTCGGCGGCGCGTTTGTCTTCGATGTTGCAGATCGCCAGCCAGAGCAGCTTCACCGCCGCCTCGG